>NZ_JBFTZS010000496.1:0-5929 GCF_056406675.1 Caulobacter sp. P1_B12_2
GTCCTCGGGCGGCAGCAGCCGGGGGCGGGACGGGGCGATCGCGGGGAGGGGCGCGGCGGCGCGGATGCTGATGACCCCGTCGGCGCTGACCGACAGCTCCAGGCCCGAGCCGCGCAGCAGCCGCCGCACCGCGTCGGCCGGCTCGAGGCGGCCATGCACCGCCGGCGCCGGTCGTCCCCGGACCAGGCCGGCGGGCGCGATGATGATCGTCCCTGTCTGGCGCGACAGGGCCAGCAGGGCGGTCGACAGAGGTTGGGCGGGAACATCGACAAGCCGGACCGGCGCGGCCTGGACGATCGTCGGCGTCAGGCCGGTCCCAAGGCCAAGGGCCAGCGTCGCCGCGACGGCGCGGAGTCGAGAGCCGCCTGCGCCGACGCGGGCGTCACCGGGCATGAGGCTCCGGCGCGCGTCTCGGATCGGCGGCGACCAGGACCCGGCCGCCTCGACCGTCGTCGGTCAGGCGCACGGGAAGCACGCGCGGCAGCTCGGCGACGAAGCGGTCGGCCTGGGCGATGTCGAAAGCGGCGGTGACCTTCAGCCGGCCCGCGGCGGGCGAGCCGATCGTCAGCGGGCGCTGGCTGTAGCGATTGAGATCGGCGACCACCTCGGCCAGCGGCGCGTCCTCGTAGGCCAGGCGGCCCTGACGCCAGCCGCCGGCCAGGTCGGCCCGGGCCAACACGCCGACGGTCACGCCGCGCGTGTCGGCGACCGCGGTCTGGCCGGCGCGCAGCGTCACCGCGCGATCCTGGCCGCCGTCCGAGACCTGGACCGCGCCCTGTTCGACCTCGACCCGCACGTCCTGCTCGGCGCGGTGGACGTTGAAGCGCGTGCCGACCACGCGGACCATGGCGTCCCCGGCCTGGACCGTGAACGGACGGCCGCTCTGGTGAGCGACCACGAAGAACGCTTCGCCGTGCTCCAGCGACAGGGCGCGCGGCCGCCAGCGTGAGGCGATCCGCAGGCGCGACGCCGGCGCCAGGGTGACCTGGCTGCCGTCGCTCAGAGCGATCTGACGGCTCTCGCCCAGGCGGGTTTCGTAGGCGGGGCCGGGGAGGGCGAAGGCGGCCAGGGCCAGGCCGGCCGCCAGCAGTCCGCCTGTGGCCATGGCTGGCGCACGCCATGACGGGACGTGTCGCGCGCCTGGACGCCTGACGATCTGGTCGGCTTGCGCGACGCCCAGATCGCCGAGCCCGCCCAGCATCAGGATCACGCCCTCGGCCTGTTCATAGGCGCGGCGGTTCAGCGGATCGGCGTCGAGCCACGCGCCCAGCAGCCGCGACCGCTCGGGCGGGAAGTCCTCTCCCACGACCGCCAGGGCCCAGGCGCGGGCGGTCTGGCCGATCGGCGAGTCAGGATCGACGGCTTCGTTCACGCGACAGTCCTCGATAATCGGCGGTTCCATGGATCAGGGCGCGCTGACAGACAGCCAGCGCCTCCTCGACGGTCTTGCGGACGAGCGATTGCGAGACGCCGAAGCGCTCGGCGATCGCCACGAAGCTATGGCCTTCCAGCCGGTTGGCCAGAAGGTATTGGCGGTGCCGTTCGGGCAGCCCCTGCACCACCTTTTCCAGCAGGCCCATCTGCTGCTTGGCGATCAGGGTGCGCTCCAGGTCGGGCGTCTCCTCGCTGTCGAGCGCCAGCAGCGACGCCGAGGCGTCCAGGGTTCGACTGGCGCGGGCCAGGCTGCGGCGCTCGTCCAGCATCAGATTGATGGCCACGCGAAACACGAAGGCGCGGGGACTTTCGATCCGTTCGGCGCCCTCCAGTTCGCCCAGCTTGAAGAAGGCCTGCTGGGCCACGTCTTCCGGGTCGGGCGGCCCGGGGCCGAACCGCGCGCGCAGGAAGGCGCATACATCTCGCCATTCGCGGGCGTAGGTCGCCGAATAGGATGGGCGATCACGCCACAGACCTGTTCCTGCGTCAGCCGGCCCGACGCCATCCGACCCGTCGCCGCCTGGCCCGACAGGGCTTGGCCTGACGATTCGAAGCTTGGGCGTCTTCGCCTCGAACACCGGTGCTCCCCAGTCACGTCGGTCTTTTTCTTGAGGCGGCGACGATGAGAGGGAACGCCCCCGCGATCAACCGAAACTGAAAAAAATGCAGGAGAGGCGAACTTTCTTGTGCGGATCGCGCCTCCGAAATCGTCGTTTCTCGCGGCTCTGAAATAGGGAGAAATATTCGTCATTTTTCAAATGATACCGCTAACTTTTCCCCTTTTCTCCAGGTTCACACCATGTCTATCCTAATGACACCGGTGACAAAAGGCCGGACCAAGAAAGGCGGCTCACGAACCGCCGGGACGAAATTGGGGAGGGAAGTCCATGACCAAGTCCACGCATCCGCAGACCTGCGCCTTGCTGCGTAATTCATCGCGCCTGGCGCTGACGGCCGCGCTCACCGCCGGCTTTTCGATCGGCCTCGCGGCGTCCGCCGCCCAGGCCCAGACCACCCAGACCGCCGCCGCCGAGTCGAACCAGATCGAAGAGGTCGTGGTCACCGGATACCGCGCCTCGCTGCGCAGCGCGATGGAGACCAAGAAGACCTCGGACGTCATGCTCGACGCCATCAACGCCGAGGACATCGCCGATTTCCCGGATTCGAACCTGGCCGAGTCCCTGCAGCGCCTGCCCGGCATCTCGATCGACCGCGACAACGGCGAAGGGCGCACGATCAGCGTCCGCGGCCTGAGCGGCGACTTCAGCCGCGTGCGGATCAACAACATGGAAGCGCTGTCCACCGGCGCAAACAACGACGCCGGCGCCAGCCCCAACCGCTCGCGGGCGTTCGACTTCAACGCCTTCGCCTCGGAGCTGTTCAGCTCGGTGCGGGTGCGCAAGTCGTCGTCGGCCCTCGGCCGAGGACTCCTATTACGAGAACGGCAAGACCCACAGCCCGCGCCTGACCCTGCTGGCCTCCGATCGCTGGTTCGAGGGCAAGGTCGGCCTGCTGGTCTCGGGCGCCTACGCCAAGCGCAAGTCGGTGGATGACAGCTACTCGCGCGGCACCGGCTCGTCCGACTACACCTATCGCGGCTCGACCTGGACCGGCGACGAACTGCCCGGCCGCGCCGGTTTCGCCGCGCCGACCGGCACGGTGTTCCGCGCCCTGATCCCGACCACCCTGACGGGCGCCGCGCTCGACACCTACAAGGCCAATCCGGCCAACTACTACAACCCCATGGCCAACCCGGCCGCCTACGCCGAAATGACGGGCTCGGATCCGGCCGCCTACGCCAAGCTGTACCCGAACTGCGCGGCCGCGACGGCGCAACCGGTGTCGGGCGTGACCGCGACGTCCCCGGGCTGCAACGACTCCCTGATCCGCTTCCCGGCCCTGCCGTCGCTGGCCCAGAAGGACGTCGACACCGAGCGCCTGGGCCTGACCGCGGCGTTCCAGGTCCAGATCAGCGACCGCACCCGCCTGACCGTCGATGCGCTGTATTCGCGCTTCGAGAGCACGACCACCAACTACGGGCTCTCGCCGGTCGGCCTGAACCGCAACAACACCAACGCCAGCTACCAGTACGGCGCCAACGTGCCCACGGCGACCGCGCGAAACGGTTCGGCCATGACGGCCGCCCAGCGCCGGGCGCTCTATCCGGGCAGCTGCACCTTCGCCGACGAAACCGATCTGAATCCCGGCCAGGATTGCGGCCAGTCGCTGTACGGCAACGCGCCGCTGCCCGGCTACAGCTTCAGCTACACGCCCTACAACCTCGACCCGTACGAATATTACACCAACCCGGCCTCGGTCGGTTACGCCGGGGTGGACACCTCGCTGCCGTTCCGCGGCGACCTGATCGGCCGTCCGTCGGTCAAGCTGCTCGACGCCGAGGTGGTGGGCCAGAACGCGCAGTACCTGAAACTGGGCAACATCGACTGGCGCTCGTACGCCGACCGTGGCGCCTATACGACCGACTTCCGCCAGGCGTCGCTCAACCTGACGCACGAGTTCAGCGACCGCTTCCGGGGCGAGTTCAGCGCGGGTCTGTCGGAGTCGACGAACAAGAACCAGGGCACCCTGGTCGAGTTCAACTACATGGACGCCGCGGAGCCGTTCATCTTCGACGAGCGCGGCGCCACCGGCATGCCGCGGTTCGACGCCGGCTTCAACGCCGCGGATCCCAAGAAGTGGGGGATCATCAAGGGCTTCTCGGGCATGCGCAATTACGTGCGCGAGACGGTCAACACCTACAAGGGTTTCAAGGCCGACTTCACCTACGATCTGGACGACAACTGGACGATCAAGTTCGGCGGCACCGGGCGCAAGTTCGAGTTCACCACCAACCAGTTCGAACGCAACAACGACCTGCTGAACCCGACCGAGCGCGAGGCCGGCGTCACCATCGCGTCGCTGGGCCAGGTCATCGACTTCGGCCAGGGCCTGAAGGTGCCGGAAGGCACGACCACCAGCTTCTGGGCGCCCAGCCTGGAAGCCTTCGACAACGTCTTCGACTTCACCTGCAACTGCATCAACAAGTACGGCGACTACCGTATCACCCGGAAGCGCAACCGCTCGGCTTCGTTCGGCGTGACCGAGGAGAACTCCGCCTACTACGCCCAGTTCAACTTCAGCTACGACGTCCTGGACGGCCGCCGCCTGTCGGGCAACCTCGGCATCCGTCAGGCCCACACGGCCGTGAACTCCCAAGGCGAGACGACCGCCGGCCGGCCGATCTACGGCGAGAACAGCTATGACGACACGCTGCCCGCGGGCAACGTGACGTTCGAAGCGTTCCATAACTTCTACATCCGCGCCGCCGCGGCCAAGGTCATGGCCCGTCCGCTGCTGGGCAACCTGTCGCCGGCGGTGACCGGCATCAGCGTTCCCAGCGACGGCTCGAGCACCGGCGGCACCCTGACGGTGGGCAATCCCAAGCTGTCGCCGTTCCGGGGCAAGGCCTATGACGTAGCGGCCGAATGGTACTTCACGCCGGGCGGCCTGATCAGCCTGGGCTACTTCCGCAAGGACATCTCTTCGTATCCGCAGACGATCTTCTACGAAGCCCCGCTGTCGGAATTCCTCGACCCCGAGGCGATCGAAGCGCTGAAGCTCGGGTTCCCTGGCGCCACCGGCGGCGACGTCTTCCGCCGCGCCTATATCGACGCCAACAATCCGTTCCTCGCCCGCCAGGTCCGCGACGCGCCGGGCGGCGTCCTGCAGGGCTGGGAGTTCAACTACCAGCAGGACCTGACCTTCCTGCCCTGGTACTTCAAGAACCTCGGCGTCCAGTTCAACGCCACCAAGCTGAACACCGAGCTGAMSTACATCCTSGAYCCGGGCKCGGTGAACGCCACGACCGGCGCCGTGATCAAGGCCCCGGTCTATGGCAAGGGTCCTTGGCTGGGGTCCTCGCCGACGGGTCTGAACTTCACGCTCTACTACGAGACCGAGAACTTCAACGCCCGGATCTCCACGGCCTATCGCGACCAGTACAACACCACCTATCCGCTGACCGCGGGCAACTGCGATCCCGGCCTGCAGTCGACCGGCGCGGCTTGCGACAGCCCGCTGATCAACGAGTTCGGCGGCGCCAAGTCGACCACCAATGTCGATTTCTCGATGCGCTACTCGCCCATCAAGCAGGTCAGCATCACCTTCGAAGCGTTGAACATCACCAACGAGATGAACGAGCGGTTCGCCTATTCCGACCCGGTCATCCAGTCGTACGGCGGGACGGGTCCGAACTACCGGATCGGCGTCCGCTACAAGTACTGATCCCCTTCGGCCGCGATCGACCGGCGTTCGCGCCGGGGTGATCGCGGCCGCTCGCCAAGCCGCCTCCCGCGGTGACTTCGGCGGACAGCCTTTCCAACCCGGGCTGTCCGCCGCCTTTCTTTCGGGACGCCCGTCACGAAGGGCGGCCGAACCCGCCGCTGTCCAGAGTGATGTCCATGCGTTTCACCGCCCTCATACTCGCATCCTGCCT
>NZ_JBFTZS010000497.1:0-3144 GCF_056406675.1 Caulobacter sp. P1_B12_2
GGCTCACGACAGCTCCAGCGTAGAGCCGTCGCGGACTTTCACCGCCTGCTGGCCCGAGCCTCGGGCAACGACCTGATGGCGTCCCTGTCGGGCGTGCTCCAGGGCGCGGCCGCCGCCCTCGACGCGATAGGCRACGATCAAGCGCGACGAGACCGCCTAGTCGACGCCATCGAGGCGCGCGACCGCGATCAGGCGGCGCGGCTGGCCCTGGAGCTCATCGCCGGGTGAGCGGGCGGCCCGCCGGGTCCGAGGAACGGACAAGGTCTGGGGCGCCACGCGGACCATCGACCACGGCGTGGCGTCCTCGGCCGGCGGTCCGACAAAGACGCCCGCGCCGACGCGCCTGCGCAGCGGCAGCCGAAGCGCCAGGGCGTCCAGGGCCGTCCGGACGGTGATGCGAGAGACCCGGAACATCGCGGCCAACTGCCGTTCGGGCGGAAGCCGCAATCGACGATCGCCACGCTCGGGCGCGTCGAGGACGGCGGCCTCCAGCAGATCGGCCAGCTGCAGGTAAAGGGGCGCGGCCTCTGGCGACGAGCCAGGATTCAAGGGCGTCGCGCGCACCGACGTGGCTTCACCTGGCCGGCCTATTTGAACGACAGCCCGCTCACATAGGGACCGATCTCGAGAACTTCCGGCTTGGGCCCCGTCAGCTTGCGGCCGGCGATCGTGACATTGTCGAAGGTCACGTTGCGCACCGGCCGGTCCGGGGCATAGCCGGCGATGATCGAGGGCGCGGCCCAGCCCGATCCCGAATAGCTGACGTTCTTGAAGTGGACGCCGTCGATCAGCAGGCCTGGGCTCGTGCCGTACTTGGCGTTGTAGACCACGCGAAGATTGATCAGCTTGCCCTCTTCGACGTGATCGATCCGGATGTTGCTGAAGGTGACATTGCGAACGGTGTTGGTGTCGCCGGCGCTGATGGCCATCGCGCCCTGATATTCCGGATCGTCCTCGTCGAGGGACAGGACGTCGATGTCGTCGAACGTGATGTCCTCCAGGGTGTTGGGCTTGGCGCTGTCGCCGTGCAGGCCCACGAACATGGCGTGCGCCACGTCCGGCCAGAAGATCGACTGGCTGACCCGGATGCGGCGCGTGTCGCCGACGCCGTTCTTGCGCGTGGCGTAGACCGCGACGCTGTCGTCCGAGGTGCGGATGAACGCATGATCGATGTCGACGTCTTGGCAGGCGAAGATGTTGATCCCGTCGGACCAAGCCCCTTTGCTGAACGTCTTGATGTCGCTGAACCGCACGTGGCTGGACGAGCTGCACGCGATCGTGCCGTGGGCGGAATTGAGGAACAGCGGTCCCTGGACCGTGACGTTCGTGGAGTCGTGCACGACCAGCTGATCGGCCTGCTCGTTGATGATGCCGTGGCCGATGATCTTGAGATTCTCGACCTTGGTGGGCGCGAACGTGCCCTGCAGGACCGCACCGCCGGCGATGTAGATCGTCTGGTTCGACGCGCTCGGGAAGACCTTCGCGCCCTCGGGCGGAACGTGCAGGCCGGGGCCGTAGACCACGACGTCGGGTCCCGGGGCCGGCGGCGCGATGGGCGCTCCCGCCACGACGTGCAGATTGCTCAGGGTGTCGCCGTCGAACTCCACCGAAAGGTTCTGAGGCTTGTCGAGGGTGAAGTAGACGACGCCGCCCTTCACCGTGGTCTTGATCGCGTTCTGCTTCGGGCGGACCTCGACCCGGCTGAAGTCACCGTTGTTCTTCTGGACGGCCACCTCGACGGTTCCACGGAAATCGAACTGGACGACGGCGGCGTCGCGCGGGCGGTCCTGATCGAGCTTGACGTTGTACTCGTAGAGATCGCGCCAGGGCCCGCCTGGACGCCTGACCCGCACGGTGAAGTCGTCATTGTGCAGAGCGTAGACCAGCTTGGCCGGCGGCGTGGCGAAGATCTGCAGGTCGGGATCGGCCTGGACGGCCACGCCCTTGTCGGTGTCGCTCTGCGCGGCGGCGACACTGGACAGGCCCAGGACCAGGGACGCGGCGAGCACCTTGGCCGCCGACCGGGAAACACTGTGTTCGCGCATGCTTCGCTCCCTGGGACGGCTGAAACGCCGTCATCTTGATATCGTTGTGTCCGCTTTCTCCCGGCGCGTTCAACTGGACCTGATCCGCCGGTTCGGAAAAGATCGGGGCGCCGGCCGTGCCTGGCGCCCCGCCTCGGAATAGGGAGGAATCGATCCGAGAATTCGCAGGAAGGAGCCATGCAGGCTCTTCAAAAGTGATATCGATATCATTCCCGGCGCGCAAGCCTTTTCCCGCGTGACCATGGATCGCGAAAATCGGTTGGTATCGATATCTGTTTCGATTATCACAGATCAACCCGAGCGGCTCCAGAGCCGCGCCGCCGGCTGGCGTCAATCGGGGGGAGGAGTCGCTTAAGCCATGAAAAAGAAGAACTACGCGCTGCTGAGCGCCTTCCTCTTTCTCTACTTTTTCGCCCAGGCGATGAGCATCTCCCTGCTGGCCCTGTGGCTCAAGCGCACCCTGGGCCTGACCGGCGTCCAGACCGGCGTGGTGTTCTCGGCCAATTTCATCTTCGCCATGGCCTCCCAGCCGATCTACGGCTTCCTGTCGGACAAGGTCGRCTTCAAGAAGACCATCCTGTGGGTCATCGCCGGCATGGTGACGCTGTCGGGCGTCTTCTTCGCCTTCGTCTACGGCCCGTTGCTGAAGATCAATCTTCTGGCGGGCGCGGCCCTGGGTGGCCTCTATCTGGGCGTGACCTTCATCGCCGGCAGCTACGCCCTGGAATCCTACGTCGACCGCGTCGGCCGCAAGGACGGGTTCGAATACAGCCGCGCGCGGCTCTGGGGTTCACTGGGCTTCGCCTTCGCCGCCTTCTTCTCGGGCCGCCTCTACAACATCGATCCGCTGATCAACTTCTCGCTGGCCTCGCTGGCGGGCCTGCTGCTGCTGCCTATCCTGGCCATGACCCGGGTCGAGGCCAGCGCCGAGGAGCAGACCCGCTCGGAAAGCCTCAAGCCGCTGGACGCCCTGGCGATCCTGAAGCTCCCCAAGTTCTGGGGCTTCATGGTCCTGATCCTGGGCGTGACCAACCTCTACCTGGTCTTCGACCAGCAGTTCCCGGCCTACTACGCCTCGCAGTTCGCCGATCCCAAGCAT
>NZ_JBFTZS010000498.1:0-3143 GCF_056406675.1 Caulobacter sp. P1_B12_2
CGCGCCACCTCCCCCGTTTCACGGGTGAGGAGAAGAGGCGCCTAACCGTCAGGCACAGGTCTTCCTCCAACCCGCCCCACCTTGACAGTCGACCATCCGACGCAAACTGTGATCACAGTTTCCTGAGCGACCCCGCATGACCGCGCCTTCCATCTTCGACGCCCTGAAGAGCCTGTCCCTGCCCGGGCGGGCGGTGATCGACGGCGCGCTGGTCGACGCGGCGTCGGGCCAGACGTTCCACAACGTCTCGCCGCGCGACGGCACGGTGATCAACCAGGTCGCGGCCTGCCAGGGCGTCGACGTCGACCGCGCCGTGGCCTCGGCCCGCGCCGCCTTCGAGGACGGCCGCTGGCGCGACCAGGGTCCGCGCGCCAAGAAGGCGGTGCTGTTCAAGCTGGCCGAGCTGATGGCGCGCGACGCCGAGGACCTGGCCCTGCTGGAGAGCCTGGACACCGGCAAGCCGATCCGCGACGCCCGGGCCGTCGACATCCCCCTCGCGATCGGCACCACCCGTTGGTACGCCGAGGCGCTGGACAAGATCTATGGCGAGGTCGGCGCGTCGCCGATCGACCGGCTGAGCTGGGCCACCCACGAGCCCCTGGGCGTGATCGGCGCGATCGTGCCGTGGAACTTCCCCCTGCACATGGCGATGTGGAAGGTGGCCCCGGCCCTGGCCATGGGCAATTCCGTCGTCCTCAAGCCGGCCGAGCAGTCGCCGCTGACGGCGTTGAAGCTGGGCGAGCTGGCGCTGGAGGCGGGATTACCGCCGGGCGTATTGAACGTTGTCCCCGGCCTGGGCTCCGTGGCCGGCGAGGCCCTGGCCCTGTCGATGGACGTCGACATGATCGCCTTCACCGGCTCGGGGCCGGTCGGCCGACGGCTGATGGAATATTCGGCCCGCAGCAACCTCAAGCGCGTGTCGTTGGAGCTGGGCGGCAAGTCGCCCCAGATCGTCTTCGCCGACTGCCCCGACCTGGACGCCGCCGCCCAGGCCGCCGCCTGGGGCGTGTTCTATAATCAGGGCGAGGTCTGCACCGCGGCCTCGCGCCTGCTGGTCCAGGACTCGATCAAGGACGCCTTCCTCGAGAAGGTGATCGCGGTCGCCAAGACCATGGTCCCCGGCGATCCGCTGGATCCGGAGACCGTGTTCGGGGCCATGGTCAGCGAGCGGCAGATGAACACCGCCCTGGACTACATCGCCACCGCCGACAGCCAGGGCGCGCGCCGCCTGCTGGGCGGCCGGCGCGTGCGCCAGGACACCGGCGGCTTCTATGTCGAACCCACCATCTTCGACCGGCTGGAGCCCGACCACACCCTGGCCCGCGAGGAGGTGTTCGGCCCGGTGCTGGGCGTCCAGACCTTCAAGACCCAGGACGAGGCCATCGCCCTGGCCAACGACACCGTCTACGGCCTGGCCGCCGGCCTGTGGACCTCGGACATCAACCGCGCCCTGAGCTCTGCGCGCCAGCTGAAGGCCGGCCTGGTGTGGATCAACGGCTGGGACGCCTGCGACATCACCATGCCGTTCGGGGGCTTCAAGCAGTCGGGCTTCGGCCGCGACCGCAGCCTTCATGCGTTGCACAAGTACGCCGACCTGAAGTCGGTGTCCGTGACGCTGAGGTAGCCTGACATGACCCTTGAACTCGTCGAAACCGCCGCCTTCATCGATGGTCTCTGGATCGAGAGCGAAGCCACCTTCCAGGTGTTGAACCCGGCCGACGGCTCGGTGGTCGCGCAGGTCGCCGACCTGGGCGCGGCGGAGACCAAGGCCGCCATCGACGCCGCCCATCGCGCCTTCCCGGCCTGGGCCGCCAAGACCGCCAAGGAACGCGGGGCGATCCTGCGCAAGTGGTCCGACCTGATGCTGTTGCACAGCGAGGCCCTGGCCCGGCTGATGACCGCCGAGCAGGGCAAGCCGCTGGCGGAGTCGCGGGGCGAGGTGTCGTACGGCGCGGCGTTCATCGACTGGTTCGCCGACGAGGCCAAGCGGGCCTACGGCCACTCGATCCCCAGCCCTATGCCGGGCCAGCGCCTGGTGTCGATCAAGCAGCCGGTCGGCGTCTGCGCGGCCATYGCGCCGTGGAATTTCCCGATCGCCATGATCACCCGCAAGGTCGGCCCGGCCCTGGCCTCGGGCTGCACGGTGGTGGTCAAGCCGGCGGCCGAGACGCCGCTGTGCGCCCTGGCCATCGCCCGGTTGGCGGTGGAGGCGGGCGTGCCGGCCGGGGTGCTGAACGTCGTCACCGGCAAGGACAGCGCCGCCATCGGCAAGACCCTGTGCGACGACGCGCGGGTGCGCAAGCTGTCGTTCACCGGTTCGACCCCGGTGGGCAAGACGCTCTACGCCCAGTGCGCCGGCACCATGAAGAAGCTGTCGCTGGAGCTGGGCGGCAACGCGCCGTTCATCGTCTTCGACGACGCCGACCTGGAGGCCGCCGTCGACGGGGCCATCGCCAGCAAGTACCGCAACACCGGCCAGACCTGCGTCTGCGCAAATCGACTCTTGGTGCAGTCGGGCGTCCACGACGCCTTCGTCGCCAGGCTGACCGAGAAGGTCGCGGCCATGAAGGTCGGGCCGGGCGCGGAGAGCGGCGTGACCATCGGCCCGCTGATCAACGACAAGGCCATCGCGAAGGTCGAGAAACTGGTGCGCGAAGCGGTCGAGCAGGGCGCGACGGCCACGGTCGGCGGGGCGCGTCACGCGCTGGGCGGCCTGTTCTGGCAGCCCACGGTGCTGACCGGCGCGACGCCGGACATGCGCCTGTTCCAGGAAGAGATCTTCGGCCCGGTCGCGCCGATCGTGAAGTTCGAGACGGAAGCCGAGGCCATCGCCCTGGCCAACGCCACGCCCTTTGGCCTGGCCTCCTACTTCTACAGCCGCGACGTCGGCCGCTGCTGGCGGGTGGCCGAGGCCATCGAGGCGGGGATGGTCGGGATCAACGAAGGCATCATCTCCACCGAGGTCGCGCCGTTCGGCGGGGTCAAGGATTCCGGGCTGGGCCGCGAGGGGTCTTCCGAGGGCTTGGACGAGTATCTGGAGACGAAGTACCTGTGCTTTGGCGGGGTTTCTGGATGAGGTCATCCGCTACCCTTTCTCCTTGCACACCGTCATTCCCGCCCTTGTGGCGGGAACCCCTCTGTCC
>NZ_JBFTZS010000499.1:0-3133 GCF_056406675.1 Caulobacter sp. P1_B12_2
TTGCTGGACCGGTTCGGCTCCAAGAAGATCTACACCGCCGCCCTCGTCMTGTGGTCGGGCTTCACCCTGCTGCAGGGGTTCGCCGGGATCTTCAGCGGCCTAGCCGCGGCCTTCGCGCTGTTCGCCATGCGCTTCATGGTCGGCCTGGCCGAGTCGCCGTCCTTCCCCGCCAACGCCCGCATCGTCGCCGCCTGGTTCCCCGGGCCGGAGCGCGGCACCGCCTCGGCGATCTTCAACTCGGCCCAGTATTTCTCGCTGGTCGCCTTCGCGCCGCTGATGGGCTGGTTGGCCCATAGCTTCGGCTGGCGCTCGGTGTTCTTCGTGATGGGCGCTGTCGGCATCGTGGCGGCGTTCTTCTTCGTGCGGTTCATCCACAGCCCCATGGACCACCCGAAGATCAACCAGGCCGAGTTCGACTATATCGAGGCCGGCGGCGGCCTGGTGCGCATCGAGGACAAGAACGCCGCCAACGGCGCGGCCTTCACCTGGGCCAACGTCAAGCAGGTGCTGACCAACCGCATGCTGCTGGGCGTGTATCTGGGCCAGTACTGCATCAACGTGCTGACCTATTTCTTCGTCACCTGGTTCCCGATCTACCTGGTCAAGGAGCGCGGGCTGTCGATCATGCAGGCCGGCTTCACCGCCGCGTTGCCCGCCTTGTGCGGTTTCGCCGGCGGCATCCTGGGCGGGATGATCTCGGACGGCCTGTTGAAGAAGACCGGCAATCTGGACATCGCCCGCAAGACCCCGCTGCTGCTGGGCATGGTGCTGGCCACCAGCATCATCCTCTGCAACTTCGTGGAGCAGGAGTGGCTGGTCATCGTGATCATGGCCGGCGCGTTCTTCGGCAAGGGCGTGGCCTCGCTGGGCTGGGCCGTGGTGGCCGACACCTCGCCCAAGGAGATGGCCGGCGTCACCGGCGGCATCTTCAACACCTTCGGCAATGTGGCCGGCATCGTGACCCCGATCGTCATCGGCTACATCGTCAAGGGCACGGGCTCGTTCGACGGCGCCTTGATCTTCGTCGGCGCGCACTGCGTCATCGCCATCGCGGCCTATTTCCTGATCGTCGGCAAGATCCAGCGCCTCGAACTGAAGCCGGCCGCGTGAGCAAGTGAGCGTTTCGATGACCAGCCGCCGCCGTTTCCTGCGCACCGCCTCGGCCCTGCTGCTGGCCGCCGCCGCCTCGCCGGCCGTGGCCGCGATCCCGGTCGGGCTGGAGATCAGGACGCCGATGGCGCCGCCCGAATGGGCGCTGCTGGAGCGCGAGCTGCTGAAGGCCAACGCCGAGGCCTGCGAGGCCTTCTTCGCCCGCTATTTCGACGACCGCGGCTTTCTGCTGGCGGTCGAGCGCTGGGGCGCCAACGACGGTCCCGATGACGCCATCGAGAACGTCAACGACTGGCCGCACCTGCACGCCCTGGGCGCCAGCGACCGGCTGCTGGAGCTGTCCAAGAAGGCCTATGAAGGCAATGTCCGCCAGTACACCCTGGCCCGGACCAAGGACGTGCCGTTCGCGCGCGAGGGCATGTACTACAAGGAATTCCCGGTCATGACCGACTGGCAGCACCTCTCCGAGGGGCTGTCGGTGTTCAATCTGCTGGGACTGTCCGATCCTTACGACGCGCGCTATCGCGACCGGGTCAGGCGCTTCTCCGGTTTCTACATGAACGAGGATCCGGGCGCGCCGAACTACGATCCCCAGCACAAGATCATCCGCAGCATGATCACCGGAAGCCGGGGTCCGATGCTGCGCAAGGCCACGCCCCTGGACTGGGCCGGCGACCCGTTCGCGGTCGGCGATTTCTTCATGGAGCATGGCGAGCGCACCTACGAAGAGACCCTGCACCACTACGACGAATACACCGACGTCATCGGCGACGGCCCGCTGAACCTGCAGGTCACCAGCCTGGTGCTGAACGCCTACATGCTGGACCACGAGCCCAAGTACCGCGACTGGCTGCTGGGCTATGTCGACGCCTGGGCCGAGCGGGCCAAGGCTAACGGCGGGGTGTTGCCCAGCAATATCGGGCTGGACGGCAAGATCGGCGGCGCGACCGACGGCAAATGGTGGGGCGGCGTCTATGGCTGGGGCTTCAGCCCGATCGTGCCCCAGACCGGCAAGCGCGAGGACCGCAACCGCGTGCCGCGCGCCATCGTCGGCTTCATGAACGCCTATCTGCTGACCGGTGACGACAAGTATCTCGACGTCTGGCGCAAGCAGGCCGACGTGATCAACGCCCAGAAGAAGACCGTCGACGGCAAGGTCTCGACGCCGCGCATGTACGGCGAGACCGGCTGGTATGGCTATGCGCCGGGCGAGTATCGGACCAACGGCCTGGAGATCTGGTACCTGTCGATGAAGGCCTCCGACCGGGCGCGGGCCGCCGAACATCCGTGGCTGACCTTCCTGGACGGCAAGGACCCGGCGTTCCCCGCCAAGCTCCTGCGCAAGGACCTGGAGCAGGTGCGGGCCAAGGCCCAGGCCCAGCGCGACGACCGCTCCACGCCCGACACCCGCCTGGCCGACGCGGCCCTGGACATCAATCCGGCCAGCGCCAACGCCCTGATCCACTTGATGCAGGGCGGGATCCACATCGCCCGGCCGCCGTGGTCGCCGACCTCGCCGGCCCAGGGCGGGGCGTTGCTCTACGCCCGCTTGCGCTATTTCGACCCCGAACGCCGCCGCGCCGGCGTGCCTGAGGACGTCGCCGCCCTGGTCGAGACCTTGAGCGACGACGGCGCGGTCGTGACCCTGGTCAACACCAACACGGTGCAAGCCCGGACGGTGACCGTGCAGGGCGGCGGCTATGGCGAGCACCAGGTGCTGAGCGTGTCGACCGAAGGCGGCGCGCCCGTGGCGGTGAACAGCTCGGCCTTCACCGTGCGGCTGGCGGCCGGGGCAGGGGCGCGGCTGACGCTGAAGATGAAGCGGCACGTGAACGCGCCGACCCTGAGCTTCCCCTGGGATCGGGCTTAGTCTTCGGACGAGAGGTCGTGCCGGTGAACACCCGCCCCCTACGGGTCGCTTCGCGACCGTCTTCCCCCACAGGGGGAAGAGGAGCCGCGCGTCCTCGTCCTCCGCCCCCTATGGGGGCGGACAGGCGACGAAGTCGCCAGGTGGGGGCAACTG
>NZ_JBFTZS010000500.1:0-3114 GCF_056406675.1 Caulobacter sp. P1_B12_2
ATTCCCGCCCTTGTGGCGGGAACCCCTCTGTCCGCTGCAAGGGCAGGGGTGTGGCGCGCCAGCGCGCCAAGGCGTYTCACCGTCAGCTGAACTAGGGGTTCCCGCCACAAGGGCGGGAATGACGGTTGATAGGGTTGGCGCGCCGGGCCTGAAGATTGTCGCTGGCTGGTGTTGAGGCCGCTCGACCCCATGTAGCGTTCCGATGGCGTTCCTCACCCGTTCGGAGACAGCATGTCGAAACCCATCCCCCGCGAGACGAGCACCCGGCGCGCCTTGATCGCCATGGGCCTGGCGGCGGCGTTCTGCGCCACCACCGCCCACGCCCAGGGCGCCAAGGCCAGTTCGGCGGCCGAGTTCGCGCGGATGGCCGATCAGCTGAAGCCCGGCGAGTGGGTCTGGGCGCCGCAGATCGCGCCCAAGGGGCCGCTGCTGGTCTATGTCGACCTGTCGCGCCAGCTGGCCACGGTCTATCGCAACGGCGTGCGGATCGCGGTCAGCACGGTCTCGTCCGGACGCGAGGGCTACGAGACCCCGACCGGGGTGTTCACGATCCTGCAGAAGGACGCCGATCACAAATCCAACGTCTACAACAGCGCCCCCATGCCCTATCAGCAGCGGCTGACCTGGGACGGGGTGGCGCTGCACGCCGGCGGCCTGCCGGGCTATCCCGAAAGCCACGGCTGCGTGCACATGCCGATGGGCTTCTCCCAGGCGCTGTTCAAGATCACCACCCTGGGAGCGACCGTCGTGGTGGCCGGCGACGCGGCCCAGCCGATGCAGGCCAGCGACGCTTCGCTCTTGGCGCCTATCGACGCCGCTGGCGTCGCGCGTCCGCTGGAGACCCTGGCCGACCAGGACTTCCGCTGGACGCCCGAGCGCGCCCCGACCGGCCCGCTGACCATCGTGGTCTCCAAGCGCGACCAGGCCATCGTGGTGCTGCGCAACGGCGTCGAGATCGGCCGCAGCCGGGCCCAGATCGCCGACGACGACCCCGGCACCCACGTGATCAACCTGACCACCGGACCGGGCGGCGCCCCGCGCTGGATCTATGTCGGCGTGCCGGGCCACGACGCCGACGCCGGCCAGGCGCTGGACGAGGCGATCCTCAACCGCGTGAAGCTGCCGCGCGGCTTCTACGAGGCGGTGAAGGGCGAGCTGAAGCCGGGCGCGACGATCCTGGTCACCCAGTCCAGCGTCGGCGAGGGCGAGCCGGGCCGGCCCCTGACCATCCTGGACAGCGTGACGCCGACGCCTTGAGGCTGACCGTTCCGCCACCAAACAGGACTGTCATCCCGGACAAGCGCGCAGCGCGCAGATCCGGGACCGACGCGTGAACTCGGTGCTTCCGGCGGTCCCGGATCGGCGGCCCTTCGGGCCTTGTCCGGGATGACAGCTTTTGGAAGGCGGTTGACCTCGAGCCTCAGCTTCGCAGCAGCTCCGCGATCACCGCCAGCCCTCGCTCGGCCGCCTCGGGCTCGGCCAGGCTGAAGTTCAGGCGGATCGTGGAACTGGCGCCGCCCTCGGCCAGGAAGTGGCTGCCGGGGGTGAACAGCACGCCGCGTTCGACCGAGCGCTTCAGCAGGTCCTCGACATCGACCTCGCCCGCCAGGGTCACCCAGAAGAACAGCCCGCCCGGCGGCAGCGACCACGAGGCCAGATTGCCCAGATGCCGGGTCAGGGCGTCGGCGAAGGCGTCGCGCTTGCGGCGATAGAGGGCGGCGACCTGCTCCAGGCGCTCGGCGCGGCCCGGATCGTTCAGATATTGCAGCACCATCCACTGGCTGAGCCGGTTGGTGTGCAGGTCGGCCGCCTGCTTCAACTGGACCAGCAGCGGGAACAGGTCGGGCGAGGCGGTCAGGTAGCCCAGGCGCAGGCCGGGCGCGACGGTCTTGGAGAACGAGCCCTGATAGATCCAAGACCCGCCCGTCAGGCCGGCGCAAACCGGCGTGCGGTCGCAGGGCTCGTAGACCAGGTCGCGATAGGGATCGTCCTCGAACAGGATCACGTCGTTGGCTTGGCAGGCCCGGGCCATGGCGGCGCGCTCGTCGGCGCTCCAGCAATGGCCGCTCGGATTCTGGAAGGTGGGAATGACATAGGCCATTGAAGGAGGGGCGTCGGCCCAGCCGGCCCCGGGGTCGGTCCGGTCGATGATCTCGAACCGGGCGCCGTAGAAGCGGAACACCTGCAGGGCGGCCAGGTAGGCGGGCGACTCCACGGCCAGGGTCGTGCCCGCGTCGATCACAAGCTTGGCGGCCAGGTCGATGCCCTGCTGCGAGCCGGACAGCACGAGGATGCGGTCGGCCTCGGTGTCCAGGCCCAGGGCCGTCAAGTCTTCGGCGATCTTGGCGCGCAGGGCCGGTTCGCCCTCGGTGGGGCCGTATTGCAGCAGGTCGCGCGGCGGCGGGGGCAGGTCGAGGCCGGCGAAGGTCTCGGGCGAGGGCAGGCCGCCGGCGAACGAGATCATGCCCGGGCGCTGCGATACGTTGAGCATGTCGCGCACCGGCGAGGGCTTGATGTCACCGCTCCGCACCGACAAACGCGCCATCGCCAGTCTCCCAAACAGCGTCAATGATCTTGACCTATCGACACAATGAGACGGCGCGGCCTAATGTGTCAATATGGTTGACCTGAACGATCCTGCCCTTTCTGACGATCTGCATGGGGCGATCGAGCAATTCTATTTCGCCTATCGCGGCTTTACAGACCGTCCCGACCGCATTCTGGAAAAGCGGGGGCTCGGCCGTGTGCATCACCGCATCCTCTATTTCATCGGCCGCCGACCCGACGTGTCGGTGCGCGGCCTGCTCGACCTGCTGGCCGTCAGCAAGCAGGCCCTGAACGCCCCGCTGCGCCAGCTGATGGAGATGGGCCTGGTCGGCGCCGAGGCCTCGCCCGACGACCGCCGCGTCAAGCGCCTGAGCCTGACGGAGGCCGGCCGCAAGCTGGAAGCCGACCTCACCGAAGCCCAGACCCGGCACCTGCGGGCCGCGTTTGATCGCGCGGGAGCGGAGGCGCAGCGGGGGTGGAGCGCGGTGATGGGGGAGATGGTGAAGGGGTAGTGGCTCACTGACTTGCCCCCACCTGGCGCTTCGCCGCCTGTCCGCCCCCATGGGG
>NZ_JBFTZS010000501.1:0-3108 GCF_056406675.1 Caulobacter sp. P1_B12_2
GGCCTACGCTCCGCCGGCGTTCGGCGGCCTGATCGCCACCCAGTGGATCGAGGACGGCGCGGCCGACGCCATCGTCGCCGAGGTGGCGGTCGAGATGACCGCCCGCATGGCGCTGGCCCGCCAGATCCTGGGCGCGGCCATGGAGGCGCCCGCCTCGCCGTCCTGCCCACACGTTTGGCTGCCGATGGGCGAACTGGAGGCCGAGCGCCTGGCCGGTCGCGCCCTGCGCGGCGGCGTCGAGGTCACCCCGCCCGGCGCTCCCGTCGTCGAGCCGGGCCTGAGCAGCGGCGTGCGGCTCTGCCTGGGCGCGACCCGGGACCGCGCCGAACTGGAAGCCGGCCTGCGCGTGGTCGCGGCGGCCCTGACGGGGACGGACGAACGGTCGCGGGCGGTGATCTGAGGTTTCCGCCGATTTGTTCTAGCGCTTGCCCTGGAAGCGCCCGACACCATCGCGCCAGAATCCGTTTCGAGACGCACAAGGAGCCGCCATGGCGACCGCCACCGCCCGCATCAGCGACGCCCACTACGCCACCGCGATCACCACCGGCCGCCACGCCCTGACGGCCGACGAGCCGGAGCGCAATGGCGGCCAGGACGTCGGGCCCGCGCCGTTCGACCTGCTGCTGGCGTCGCTGGGCGCCTGCACGGCCATGACCCTGAAGATGTACGCCGAGCACAAGGCATGGCCGCTGGAGGCGCTGGAGGTCCAGCTGCACTATCACGGCGGCGAGACCCCGCCCCGGATCGAGCGCGTGCTGGTCCCCACGGGTCCGCTGGACGAGGCGCAGMGGGCGCGGCTGGCCGATGTGGCCGAGCGGACGCCGGTGACCCTGGCGATCAAGGGCGGCGTGCCGATCCAGACGTCGCTGGGGTGATCACTTGCCCCCACCTGGCGGCTTCGCCGCCTGTCCGCCCCCACAGGGGGCGGAGGACGCGCGTCTTCCTCTTCCCCCTCTGGGGGAAGACGGCCGAAGGCCCGTAGGGGGCAAGTCCCGGCTGCCCCTACTCCGCCGCGATCGCCTCGGCCTCAGCCGCGGCCTTCAACTGGGCCGCGCGTTGTTCGACCAGCTCGACGATGTGCTCGATCATGCCGTCGTTGGACTGTTTGTGGTCGGCCTTGCCGGCCATGTAGATCATTCCCGAGCCGGCCCCGCCGCCGGTGAAGCCCAGGTCGGTCATCAGCGCCTCGCCGGGGCCGTTGACCACGCAGCCGATGATCGACAGCGACATCGGCTGGCTGATGTGGGCCAGGCGCTGCTCGAGGGCCTCCACCGTCTTGATGACGTTGAAGCCCTGACGCGCGCAGGACGGACAGGCGATGATGTTGACGCCCCGGTGGCGCAGACCCAGCGACTTGAGAATGTCGAAGCCGACCTTGATCTCCTCGACCGGGTCGGCGGCCAGGGACACGCGGATGGTGTCGCCGATGCCGGCCCACAGCATCGAGCCGATGCCGATCGACGACTTGACCGTGCCGGTGCGCAAAGCCCCGGCCTCGGTGACGCCCAGGTGCAGCGGGCAGTCGATGCGCTCGGCCAGCTGGTAATAGGCGGCCACCGTCATGAACGGGTCCGAAGCCTTCACCGAGATCTTGAACTCGTGGAAGTCGTGGTCCTGCAGGATGCGGGCGTGGTTCAGGGCGCTCTCGACCATGGCGTCGGGGCACGGCTCGCCGTACTTTTCCAGCAGCTCACGCTCCAGCGAGCCGGCGTTGACGCCGATCCGCATCGAGCAGCCGTGGTCGCGGGCCGCCTGGATGACGTCGCGCACGCGGTCGGGCGAACCGATATTGCCCGGATTGATCCGCAGGCACGCCGCGCCGGCCTGGGCCGCCTCGATGCCGCGCTTGTAGTGGAAGTGGATGTCGGCCACGAGCGGCACGCGGCTCTCGCGGGCGATGGTCTTGAAGGCCGCCGTCGAGTCGGTGTCGGGGCACGAGACGCGGACGATGTCGGCGCCGGCCTCCTCCAACTGGCGGATCTGCTCCAGCGTCGCGGCGGCGTCGCTGGTCAGGGTGTTGGTCATCGACTGGACGGTGATCGGCGCGTCGCCGCCCACCTCGACATTGCCGACGCGGATCTTGCGCGATTGCCGGCGCTCGATCGAGCGCCAGGGGCGGAGGTGGGTGTGGTCTGCGGCCATGCCGTCAATCTAAGGGGTTTGGCGGCGGAACCCAAGTGCGTCGCGTAAATGTCGCGGGCGCCATGATCCTGACTCGGGCGGGTGGTCTCTAGGCGGTCCCAAAGACGGCTCTGGAGTTTCGATGAGCGGGCGACCGCAGCCGTACGATCCCCTGGTCCCGACGCCGGTCCGCCGCCGGCGGGCGAGGACGGACGGCCTGATCGCCGGCGCACTCAGTCTCGCGGCGCATGCGGGCCTGCTGCTGGCCGTGATGGCGGTGCGGGTCCACCCGCCGACCCCGCCCGAGCCCGAACCGATCACCGTGGCCCTGTACGAGCCGCCCCCGCCGCCGCCCGAACCGCCCAAGCTGGCGCCCGAACCGGCCGGCGATCCGGCCCCGGCCAAGGTCTCGCCGCCCAAGCTGCCCGTCCGCCCGCCGAAGCTGGTCCCGCCGCCGCAGGTCGAGCCCCTGCCCGCCAAGCCCGCGCCCAAGCCGGTGGTGGTCGCCGAACTGGGCGAGGCCGACCTGATCGGCGCGGCCACGGCCGGCAACGGCTCGGGCGCCGGCGGCGCGGGGACGGGCCCGGGCGGCGGCGGTTGCGACATGGTCCGGCTCCTGCAGGACGCCCTGCGCAAGAACCCGCGCGTCCGCGCGGCGATGATGCAGGTTCACCCCGAGGCGGCGGCCAGGGGAAAGGCCGTGCTGGTCTGGAACGGCGACTGGGTGCAGAGCCCGGGCCAGGAGGGCAAGGGCCTGGCCGGCGTGCGCGAACTGATCATGCTGGAGGTGGCGTTCGCGCCCAAGGCCTGCCGGTCCGACCCGATGCGAGGCCTGGTGCTGATCTCGCTCAGCGACACCCCCGGCGCGCCGCGCCTGGCGCTGGGGTCGCGCGCGTGGAACTGGTCGGACCTGCTATTCGCGAAGTCGGGCGGGCGGCGGGGCTAGGGTCGGTCCTCGCCATCGGCATCCCGGGCCTTGTGCCCGGG
>NZ_JBFTZS010000502.1:0-3106 GCF_056406675.1 Caulobacter sp. P1_B12_2
GCGACCACGACGCCGAGGGTGCCCATGCTGGCCGCCTTGCGGCCGAGGCGGGCGTAGATCTGGCGGGCGAAGCCGGCGACCGAGGTCTTGCCGTTGGTGCCCGTCACCGCGATGCAGGTTTCCGGCTGCACGCCCCAGAACTGGGCGGCGGCCAGGGCGTAGGCGCGGCGCAGGTCGCCGGCGTGGACAGCCGGAACCGGCAGGTCCTGGACATCGTCCGGGGCCAGGATGGCGGCGGCGCCCGAGGCGACCGCGCCGGCGATGAAGCTGCGGCCGTCGGCCTTGCTGCCTGGCAGGGCCGCGAACAGGAAGCCCTCACGCACCTTGCGGCTGTCGGCGGTGACCCCGGTGATCACGGGGTCGACCTCGCACGGCCGGTTCAGGATCTGCGAAAGGGTCTTGCTCAAAGTCCCGCCTCCGGAGCGGCTTGCGGCTGCTGGGCCACGGTGAAGATGTCGCTCTGCCGGCGGACGCCGAGGAACGGAGCGATGCGGTCGATAACACGGCCGGCGGCCGGCGCGGACACCCAGCCGCCGGTCGAGAAGCCGTGAGTCTTGGCGTTGCCCTTGGGCTCGTCCAGCAGCACCAGCACGAAGTAACGATCGGCCTCGAGCGAACCCTCGGTCGGGAACACCGCCGCGAACGACGAGACCTGGCGCTGGTGGTTATAGCCCTTGATGGCCGGATCGTATTTCTCGCCGGTGCCGGTCTTGCCGCCCACCGACAGGCCAGGGATGTTGGCCGACTTGCCGCTGCCGCCGGTGACGTTGGCGCGCATGATCCGCAGCATCTGCTGCGAAGTCTCTTCCGAGACCGCGCGCGGGCCTTCAGGACGCACGCCCTGCGCCATCTTGTGGATGGTCATCGGCTGCAGCGTGCCGCCGTTCAGCAGCGCGCCCATCGCTTGAGCGAGCGCCAAAGGCGAGACGTTGATGCCATGCCCGAACGAGGTCGAGGCCACCGCGTCGTCGTCCCACTTCTTCGGGGTCAGCGGACGGGCGGACTCCAGCAGCTCCACCTTGGCCGGCCGGGTCAGGCCCAGGGCGGTGAAGTATCGGCTCAGGCGCTCACCGCCGATCCGCTCGGCCAGGATCGCCGTGCCGATGTTGGACGACTCCTGGAACACCTCGACCAGGGTCAGGATCCGGCGGGTGGCGTGGAAGTCGTGGATCGTCCGGTAGCCCAGCTTGAAGGGCTCGCGGGCGTCGAAGGTGGAGGACGGCGTGGCCACGCCGGTGTCCAGGCCGATCGCCACGGTGAAGGCCTTGAAGGTCGAGCCCATCTCGTAGACCGAGGCCGCCGCGTGGTTCGTCATCTGCTCGGCCGACGCCTGGTCCAGCCGATTGGGATCATAGTCCGGAAAGCTGACCATGCCGAGGATCTCCCCGGTATGGACGTTGGTGACGATGCCGACCGCGTCCTTGGCCTGGAATTCGATGGCGGCCTTGCGGACCTCGTCCTCGAGCGCGGCCTGGATGCGCAGGTCGATCGACAGCGGCAGCGCGCCGTCCGGCCCCTTGGCCGAGGCCTCGCGCACCGACTTGTCCAGAGCCTTCTCGGCGCCCGACAGTCCCTTGCCGCCCTTGTCGACGAAGCCGATGAAGTGGGCGGCGCTGGACCCCAGCGGATAGACCCGGCGAGCCTGCTCCTCGAACTCGACGCCCGGCAGGCCCAGGTCGAAGACGGCGTCCTTCTCGGCCGGGGTCATGCCGCCGACCACGAAGCTGCGACGGTCCGAGAACACCGCCTGGGACAGGCGCTTGGCCGGCACGGCCGGCAGGGCCTTGGCCAGCGCCTTGCGCGTGGCCTTGGCGTCCCAGACGTCCTTGGGATTGATGTAGAGGGCGTAGTGGGTCAGGTCGACGGCCAGCAGCTGGCCGTTGCGATCGACCAGGTCGCCTCGCGCGCCGTCGGTCGAGGCCAGGTAGCCGTTGCCGCCCACCTTGGAGAACACCGCCGCCCAGGTCGCGCCCAGGGCCAGGACGGTGAAGGCCAGGCCGAAGATGGCCATGACGAAGAAGATTCGGATGCGGGTGTCGTCCTCGGGACGCGCGGCGGCGCGCGAGCGCTCGAAGGCGTGCTCGAGCCGCCAGACCCGCTCGATCAGCCAGCGCCAGGCCGCGGGCGCGCCGCCGGGGGCGAGATTGGACAGGCTCATCGCGGAGCCTCCCCGGAAGCCTGCTCGGGCGTCGGATAGTCGTCCGGCGTCGCCTCGGGCGCCTCGGCCGAGGCCGCCTGGCCGTTGACGGCGGCGGTCGGCGAGGCCGGGGCGTGGGCGGCCGGCGCATGGCGCGCCACGTCGATCAGGGCGTCCTCGGTCGTCTCGTGCTCGGGCTTGATCGGCGCCAGCTGCAGCTGCTGCGCCAGTTGTTCGATACGGCGCGGCTGCTCCAGATAGGCGACCTCGGCCTTGAGCAGGCGAACGCGCACCTTTTCGTCGGCGATCTGTTCCTCGACCGAGGCGATCTGGGCCCGCTCGCGACCGGCGAAGGTCTTGGCCATGTACACGCCCAGCACCAGGACCAGGAGGATGATCAGGCAGACCATCTCCACGACCCGAAAGCCCCGCACGCGACGGTCGAAGATGCTCGACAGGCTCACGTGGCGCTCCACACAGGAGCCGTGGTGCGCACCGCGGCGCGCAGCTTGGAGGAGCGGGCGCGCGGATTGACCGCCAGTTCGGCCTCGCCCGGGGCGATGGCCTTGGACGAGATGAGCTGGAAGCTGGGCGGCGCGCCGGCCTCGACCGGCGGCAGGTGACGCGACCCGCCGGGGGTGCGACCGGCCCGCTCGGCCAGGAAATTCTTGACGATGCGGTCTTCCAGCGAATGGAAGGCGACCACCGCCAGGCGGCCGCCCGGCTTGAGCACGCGCTCGGCGGCGATGAGGCCGGCTTCCAGCTCTTCCAGCTCGGCGTTGACCGCGATGCGCAGGCCCTGGAACGAGCGGGTGGCCGGATGGACCTTGGCGCCCTTGCGGCCGCCCAGGGCGCGCTCGATCACGTGGGCCAGATCCAGGGTGCGGGTGAACGGACGCTCGGCCCGACGCTTGACCAGAAAGCTGGCGATGCGGCGCGAGGCGTGCTCCTCGCCGTAGACATAGAGGA
>NZ_JBFTZS010000503.1:0-3106 GCF_056406675.1 Caulobacter sp. P1_B12_2
GGTGCAGGTTGTGCACGCCCTCGTACATCATCGACGGGGTCATCAGCGGCACGCCGATCAGCAGGTTCCAGCCCAGGCGGAAGCCCGGCACGTCCTTGGGGCGCAGGTGGCTGATCTCGTGGATGAAGCTGAGGCCGCGATACAGGGCCAGCAGGCCGACCAGGCCGGCGGCGATCACGAGGCCGGGGCGATGGGCCGTGGCGGCGATCCACAAGCCGCCCCAGGTCGCGGTCGCGGTCAGAACCAGATCGATCCAGTAGATCGCGCGGTTGGGAGTCGTGAGGTCCGCCGTCAGCTTGTGAGCCTGCCGGACCAGACCGCCGTCATTGCCTGGGGTCTCGCCCACACCGTCCTCATGCTTCAGCTTCGTCGCTACGGCGAGGACTTGGGCCTGCCGCCGGCAAAATTCAATCCGCGAACGTCCAAATAAGGGCTCGTCCTTGGCGCCTGCTTCCTAGCGCAAGCCGGTCAGCACTGGAACGCCGACCATTGTCGCACCTTCGCGCGGGCCGGCCCCTATCAGCAACAGTGTTGGTTCCCTATATGGGCCTCGAACCTTTCGCGCGCCCTGGAGATCCGATGACGCAGACGCTGGAACTTGGCCTGGACACCTTCGGCGACGTGACCCGCGGGCCTGACGGCGCGCTGCTGCCGCACGCCCAGGTCATCCGCGACGTCATCGAGGAGGCGGTGCTGGCCGACAGGCTGGGCGTGGACTATTTCGGCGTGGGCGAGCACCACCGGGCCGACTTCGCGGTGTCGTCGCCCGAGACGGTGCTGGCGGCGATCGCCGGGCGGACGACGCGGATCAAGCTGGGCTCGGCGGTGACGGTCCTCAGCTCCGACGACCCCATCCGGGTCTTCCAGCGCTTCTCGACCGTGGACGCGGCCTCGAACGGCCGGGCCGAGGTGACCCTGGGACGGGGCTCGTTCACCGAGTCGTTCCCGTTGTTCGGCGTCGACCTGTCGCAATACAACCAGCTGTTCGAGGAGAAGCTCGACCTTTTCGCCGCGCTGATCCGGCAACCGTCGGTCACCTGGCAGGGCCGCATGCGCCCGCCGCTGGTCGATCAGGGCGTGTTCCCGCAACCGGAATCCGGCGTCCTGAAGACCTGGATCGGCGTGGGCGGCAGCCCGGAATCGGTGGTCCGCGCCGCCCGCTACGACCTGCCGCTGATGCTGGCGATCATCGGCGGTGATCCCAAACGGTTCGCACCCTACGTCGATCTCTATCACCGAGCGTTCGGCGAGCTGGGCCGGCCGGTTCAGCCGATCGGCGTGCATTCGCCCGGCTATGTCGCCGACACCGACGAGCAGGCCCGCGAGGATCTGTGGCCCGACTACAAGGCGATGCGCGACCGCATCGGCGCCGAGCGCGGCTGGCCGCCGATGAACCGCGCCGAGTTCGACGCCGAGGCCGACCACGGCTCGCTGTATGTCGGCGCGCCCGAGACCGTGGCCCGCAAGATCGCCGCGACGGTCAAGGCCCTGGGCGTCCAACGTTTCCAGATGAAGTACAGCGCCGGCGCCCTGCCCCATGACAAGCTGATGCGGGCGATCGAGCTCTATGGCGAGCGGGTCATCCCGCTGGTCCGCGAGATGCTGGCCTAGGCGGCGGCACGAAAACGGCCAGTCCCGTGAAGGACTGGCCGCTTGTCGTCAGTAGAAGCCGAGGCCCAACTCTAGAACGGGATTTCGTCGTCCAGGTCGGCCGAGAAGCTCTCGCGCGGGCCGCTGGGCTGGCTGCGCGGAGCGCCGCCGCCGAAGTTGCCGCCGCCACCGCCGCCGCCGGCGTAGCCTTCGTCATAGCCGCCGCCCTGCGCACCGGCGCCGGCGCCGTCGGCCTTGCCGCCCAGCATGGTCAGTTCACCACGGAACTTTTGCAGCACGATCTCGGTCGAATACTTCTCGACGCCCGAGGCGTCGGCCCACTTGCGGGTCTGGATCGCGCCTTCGATATAGATCGTCGAACCCTTGCGCAGATAGCTCTCGGCCACCTTCACAAGGTTGTCGTTGAAGATCACCACCCGGTGCCATTCGGTCTTTTCCTTGCGCTCGCCCGAGGTGCGATCGCGCCAGGATTCCGAGGTGGCCAGGCGCAGGTTGGCGACGCGGTCGCCCGAGCTGAGGGTGCGGATTTCGGGATCGGCTCCGAGATTGCCGACCAGAATGACCTTGTTGACGCTGCCCGCCATGGGGAAGATTCCTTTTCACGCCCGGCGACCAACGCGCCGGCATCTGAGGCGGACGTTAACGGGTTCTTAAAAGTGAAATCAAGCTTTGTTCCACAAATGTTCTTGTGGATCGAGCCGGTTATCCCCGGGTTTGAAGCGCGGCCCTGCTCGTGCGTCCTATTGGGCCGGCATCGCACCGGGAACGGCCAGGCGGCCGTCGCCCGTGCGGACCAGCGACATGAATCGGGCGCCCTCATAGGTGTCGCCCAGATAGATGCCTTCTTTCTGCAGGAAGATGAACTTGCCCTGATAGGCGCCGGTCATCTCGCGGTTGGGGCTGCCCAGACGCGCGAAGCGCAGGCGCATGCCCTCCAGTTCGGCCGCGCAGAGCTCGAGGCTCGGGACGTTCTGGGCCACGGGGTTGAACTTCAGCGTGCCGTCCTTCTGCTCGATCACGTGCAGGCAGACGCCGGCTTCGAACGGGGCCTTGGTCTGCTTTTCGCAGCCGGTCAGGCCGACGGCGGCGGTGGCGGCGATGAGCGAGAGGGCGACGACGGAAAGGCGCATGCTTGAGATCTCTCTAGGCCGACGGGATGGAGCAATTGGGCCCCAGCTCGATGATCGAATGGAAGGTGCGGTTGTCGGACGAGGATTCGATCTTGCCCGGCACCAGGCGAAGGGTCTCGGAGCCCCAGCGGCCGTAGGTCGCCCCACCGGCCTTCTCGCACTTGCCGCCCGAAATCTGCTGAGCGCAGGCGTTGACGGTGATCTCGCCGGGCAACTTGCGCCATTCCCCGCCGGCATAACGCCAGCAGACGGCCAGGGGCGCGCTCGAGACGGCCGGAGTCGGGGCGGTCGGGGCGGCGGGCGGCGCGAGCACGGTCGGCGCCTCGGCGGGCGGCGGCAGCGGCGTCAGCACCAGGCCGGCCTGG
>NZ_JBFTZS010000504.1:0-3104 GCF_056406675.1 Caulobacter sp. P1_B12_2
GCCTTCGCAGGCCGCCCCGTCTTGCGTTTCGATGATCGGTCCGCGCCTTAGCGGGCGAACTTCTGGAACTTGATGCGCTTGGGGATCAGGCTGTCGGCGCCCAGGCGGCGCTTCTTGTCTTCCTCGTACATCTCGAAGTTGCCTTCGAACCATTCGACGTGGCTGTCGCCCTCGAAGGCCAGGATGTGGGTGGCCAGGCGGTCCAGGAACCAGCGATCGTGGGAGATGACCACGGCGCAGCCCGCGAATTCTTCCAGGGCCTCTTCCAGCGCCTGCAAGGTTTCGATGTCCAGGTCGTTGGTCGGTTCGTCGAGCAGCAGCAGGTTGCCGCCGGTGGCCAGGGTCTTGGCCAGGTGGACGCGGTTGCGCTCACCGCCCGACAGCAGGCCGACCTTCTTCTGCTGGTCGCCACCCTTGAAGTTGAAGCTGCCGACATAGGCGCGGGAATTGATCTCGCGCTTGCCGACGATCATCACGTCGGTGCCGCCGCTGATCTCTTCCCAGATGGTCTTGTTGGCGTCCAGCGCGTCACGGCTCTGGTCGACGTACGACAGCTTGACGGTCTCGCCGACCTTGACCGTGCCCTGGTCGGGTTGCTCCCGGCCGGTGATCAGCTTGAACAGCGTCGACTTGCCGGCGCCGTTCGGGCCGATGACGCCGACGATGCCGTTCGGCGGCAGGCGAAACGACAGGTCCTTGAACAGCACCTTGTCGCCGTATTCCTTTTCCAGGCCTTCGACTTCCAGCACCAGGTTGCCCAGGCGCGGGCCGGGCGGGATCTGGATGTGGGCGTGGGTCTGGGCGGCGCGGGCGTTCTCCTGCGCGGCGACCATTTCCTCGTAGCTCGCCAGGCGGGCCTTGGACTTGGACTGACGGGCCTTGGGCGAAGAGCGGACCCATTCCAGTTCGCGGGTCAGGGCGCGCTGGCGGCTGTCGGATTCGGACTGCTCCTGCACGACGCGCTTGGTCTTCTGCTCCAGCCAGCCGGAATAGTTGCCCTCGTAGGGCACGCCCTTGCCGCGATCGAGCTCCAGCGTCCACTTGGTGACCTGATCCAGGAAGTAGCGATCG
The DNA here is from genome assembly GCF_056406675.1 of Caulobacter sp. P1_B12_2. Classification (NCBI taxonomy): domain Bacteria; kingdom Pseudomonadati; phylum Pseudomonadota; class Alphaproteobacteria; order Caulobacterales; family Caulobacteraceae; genus Caulobacter; species Caulobacter sp. P1_B12_2. Next base: position 1,072 of record NZ_JBFTZS010000504.1, read on the forward strand.
TGGGTCACCAGGATCACGCAGCCCGGGAAGTTTTCCAGGTGGTGCTGCAGCCAGGCGACCGACTCGGCGTCCAGGTGGTTGGTGGGTTCGTCCAGCAGCATGATGTCGGGCTTGCTGAGCAGCAGGCGGGCCAGGGCGATGCGGCGCTTTTCACCGCCCGACAGGTCTTCGATGCTGGCGTCGTTGGGCGGGCAGCGCAGGGCGTTGATGGCCATCTCGACCTTGGAGTCGATGTCCCACAGGTCGCGGGCGTCGATGATCTCCTGGAGCTTGGTCATCTCCTCCATCAGCTCGTCGGAATAATCCTCGCCGAGCTTGTTGGCGATCTCGTTGTATTTGTCGAAGATCAGCTTGTCTTCGCAGTCGGCGATGACGTTGCCCCAGACGTCCTTGGTCGGGTCCAGCACCGGCTCTTGCGGCAGGTAGCCGCGGCGGATGCCCTCGGCGGCCTTGGCCTCGCCCGAGAACTGGTCGTCCAGGCCGGCCATGATCTTCAGCAGGGTCGACTTGCCCGAGCCGTTGACGCCCACGACGCCGATCTTGGCGTCGGAATAGAACGACAGCCAGATGTTCTCGAAGATCTTCTTGCCGCCGGGGAAAGCCTTGGTCAGGCCCTGCATCTGGAAAATATATTGCTGAGCCATGGGGGGCGTCGGCCTCTTGCGTATCGGATCTGGGGGTCGGGCGCTCAGATAGCCTTCGGGGCGGGATTGCGCAATGTTCCCGGGGCCATTGCCGACCCGACGCCCTCCGCCAAGGCTGGCCGCCGGGGCCCCTCCCGCGCTAAGACCCTCGCGAGGAGCCCGCCACCATGCAGATTGAAAACGACCTCGGCCGGGCCGTGAGGCTCGTCGCGCTCTTGAACCTCGCCTATTTCGGGGTGGAGTTCGGCGTTGCGCTTCATATCGGTTCGGTGTCGCTCCTGGCCGACAGCGTCGATTTTCTCGAGGACGCCGCGGTCAATTTCCTGATCTTCGCCGCGCTGGGCTGGAGCATGCGGCGGCGCGCCCAGGTCGGCATGGCGCTGGCGGGCGTCCTCCTGATCCCCGCCTTGGCGTTCCTCTGGGCGCTGTGGCGCAAGTACGCCGCCCCGGTTCCTCCCGAAGCGATCCCGCTCACGGTGACCGGTGGCGGCGCGTTGATCATCAACCTGTTTTGCGCCTTCACCCTGGCGCGCTTCCGACACCGTTCGGGCAGTCTGACAAAGGCCGCGTTCCTGTCGGCCCGCAATGACGCCTTGGCCAATATCGCGATCATCGCCGCCGGAGGCGTCACCGCATTCACCCGCTCGCCTTGGCCGGACGTCGTCGTCGGCGTGGGTATAGCCGCGATGAACGTCGATGCGGCGAAAGCCGTCTGGACGACGGCGCGCGACGAACACCGAGCCGCGCCAAGGGACGCCCGCCCTTGACCAGACTGGACGCGACCTAACCCTCGCCGCGAGGGAAGGCCGTCACGTGACCGTCGCGCGCCTGTCGGATAGTCGACACGGAACTGTCGGCGCGCTGTCGTCGAGCGCTGTTACCGCAGCTCTCCAAGCCGGCGCCGCTCCCCCTGAGCGCCGGCGTGGGGATCCAAACCATGAAACGACACCTGATGCTGGGCGGGGCCTTGTGCGCCTTGCTGTCGGCCACGCCGCTCCTCGCCCTGGCCGCCGAGCCCATGGCCGCCGCCGCGCCCGCTGATGCGGTTCCCGCCGACGCCAACGAAGTCGACGCCGTCATCGTGCTGGGCCAGGGCCAGAGCCGCCAGGTCCAGACCATCACCACCAGCCAGATCGAAGTGCTGGCCGCCGGTTCCAGCCCGCTGCGCGCCATCGAAAAGCTGCCGGGCGTCAGCTTCCAGTCGGCCGACGCCTTCGGCGCCTACGAGTGGTCCACCCGCGTCGCCATCCGCGGCTTCGACCAGAGCCGCCTGGGCTTCACCCTGGACGGCGTGCCGCTGGGCGACATGAGCTACGGCAATTACAACGGCCTGCACATCAGCCGCGCCGTCACCAGCGAGGACCTGGGCAAGGTCGAGCTGGCCCAGGG
>NZ_JBFTZS010000505.1:0-3102 GCF_056406675.1 Caulobacter sp. P1_B12_2
GGCGCGCGACCGGGTGCTGGGCGCGCGCAAGGCCGCCGCGGCCGGCGCCGAGGTGGTGGTCATGGACGACGGCCACCAGAACCCCGACCTGCGCAAGACCCTGTCGCTGGTGGTGGTCGACGGCGAGACCCGCGAGGACGAGTGGCCGTTCGGCGACGGCAAGGTGTTCCCGGCCGGGCCGATGCGCGAACCGCTGGCGGTGAGCCTGGCGCGGACCGACGCGGTGATCGTGCTGCTGCCCGACGACCTGCCGGCCGTCGATCCGGCGCTGCTGGCYCTGTTCGGCGACACCCCGGTGCTGATCGCCCGGCTGGAGCCCGCCGCCCCGCCGCCCAAGGGCCGCCAGGTCGRCTTCGCGGGGATCGGCAAGCCGTGGAAGGTCGAGCGGGCCCTGAAGGCGGCCGGCTGCCATCTGGTGGACTTCGCGCCGTATCCCGATCACGGCGACTATGACGAGGCGACGCTGAACTTCCTCTGGGAGCGAGCCCAGACCTACAGCGCGGGGCTGGTGACGACGGAGAAGGACTGGGCGCGGTTGCCGCAGGCTTGGCGGGATCGGGTGACGGCGTGGCCGGTGCGGGCGCGGTTCGAGGAGGAGGACGTGCTGGCGGCGGTGCTGGAGTCCGTGGGACTGTAGCTCACCCACTTGCCCCCACCTGACCGCTTCGCGGTCTGTCCGCCCCCACAGGAGGCGGAGGACGCGCTCCTCTTCCCCCTCTGGGGGAAGACGGTCGCGAAGCGACCCGTAGGGGGCAAGTGTTAGCCGCCTAAGTGCCGGCCTTCTTCGCGAACTCCCAAGCCCCCCTGGCGAGAACAGGCACTCGCGCCTCCATGATCTCCGCATGCGCGCTGGCCGCCGTCCCGTCCCGCACCCGACCCACGATCCCCTGGCAGATCCCCGCCAGCCGGAACAGGTTGTAGCTGAAGTACCAGTCCAGGTTCGGCAGCCCGTCCCGTCCCGTCAGCTTGCAGTACTGCGCCACCGCCTCCTCGATCGTCGGCACGCCATAGGCCGTCAGGTCCGAGATCTCGGCCAGGCCGCCGCGCTGGTCGGACGGCATCACCCAGTTCATCAGGAAGTAGCTGAAGTCGGCCAGCGGGTTGCCCAGGGTCGACAGCTCCCAGTCCAGCACCGCCACCACCTTCGGCTCGGTCGCGTGCAGGATCATGTTGTCCAGCCGATAGTCGCCGTGAACGATCGAGGTCACGTCGTCGGCCGGACAGCTGGTCGGCAGGAAGGCGATCAGCCGGTCCATGTCCTCGATCGTCCGGGTCTCGGACGCCTTGTACTGCTTGGTCCAGCGGTCGATCTGGCGGGAGAAGTAGTTGCCCGGCTTGCCGTAGTCGGCCAGGCCGACGGCGGCGTAGTCGACGGTGTGCAGGGCCGCCAGGGTGGCGATCTCGGCCTCGTAGATCGCCCGGCGCTCGGCGGGCGCATAGTCGGGCAGGGTGCCGTCCCACAGGATCCGGCCTTCGACATTGTCCATCACGTAGAAGATCGTGCCGATCACCGCCTCGTCCAGGCACAGGGCGTAGGCCTTGGCGACGGGGAAGTCGGCCTTGTTCAGGCCCGAGATCACCTTGAACTCGCGGTCGACGGCGTGGGCGCTGGGCAGCAGCTTGCCGGGCGGCTTGCGGCGCAGGACATACTTCTTGGCCGGCGTGACCAGCTGGTAGGTCGGGTTCGACTGGCCGCCCTTGAACTGCCGCACCTCCAGCGGGCCGGCATAGCCTTCGACATGGGCCTCCAGCCAGCTCGCCAGCTTGGCCTCGTCGATGGCGTGGCGCGGATCGACGGGCTTGGTCCCGGAATTCAGATCCTGGGCGGACTGTTCGGCCACGGCCATGCGCTTCACTCCCCAWCGCTTGTTTGAAAGGACATTAGAGCGTGGGGACGCCGACGCAACCCTCTCGACGGCCCATGCCACGGCTTGAGCGCCCCCCGAGAGACGGCTACAATCGCTTCGTCGAAAAAGGGCCATTGGACCGGACAAGGTAAGCCCGGTCGCTCCGAGTTTCGGAGAACCTGTACCCTCGCCTCACGGCTGGGACCCACGACGAGACGACGGCGCGATCGTGCGCCGCCGGCTCGGCGTGCGAGGTCCCGATGTCGATACCGATAGAGCCACCCCGTGCGCCGCGCCTCACCTGAAGGAGAGCGCTGATGCGCCTGAACCATATCGACCTGCCCGTGCCCGACGTCGCCGCGACCCGGGACTTCTTCGAAACCTGGCTGGGCTTCACCCACGAGCGGACCCTGGGCCAGGACGGTCTGGCCATCTTGCGGGACGCCGCCGGCCTGGTGCTGGTGCTCAGCCGCCAGCGCCGCGACGGACCCCAGACCTGGCCGGTCCCGTTCCACATCGGCTTCCACCTGGAGAGCGAGGCGGCCGTATCGGACGTCCACGCGCGGATGGCGGCCGGCGGCCTGGCCGTCGACCCGCCGGCCATGCAGCACGGCGCGTTCGCCTTCTACCTGACCGCGCCGGGCGACATTCTGGTGGAGGTGGCGCACCGGGCGTAGTGCGGAACGCCCCCTTCCCCCTTGATGGGGGAAGGGCCGGGGATGGGGGTGACAGCGGCGGTTCGGCGCCAACCCCCGCCCGTCTTTGGGGCGGACGCGCAGCGTTCACCCCCACCCCAACCCCTCCCCCATCGAGGGGGAGGGGCTTTCCACCCCAAAACCGGAGATCCCCATGAAGGAAACCAAACAGGCCGCGGCTTCGCCCGAGGCTCGCGCGGCGCTGCACGAGGTGCTGGCGGCGTTCGAGGGCTTCAAGGCCGCCAACGACCAGCGGCTGGCGGCGCTGGAGACCAAGCGCGCCGACGTGCTGCTGGAGGAGAAGGTCGCCCGCATCGACGACGCCGTCTCCAACGCCCAGGCGCGGCTGGACCGCGTGCTGAGCGACGCTCGCCGGCCGACCCTCGGCGGGGAGGGCCGGCTGGTCGTTCCCGACGAACGCAAGGCGGCGTTCGACCGCTACATCAAGACCGGCGAGACGCCCGCGCTTCTGCTGGAAGCCAAGGGCCTGTCCGAAGGCGTGGCCACCGCCGGCGGCTATGTCGCCCCGGCCGAGCTGGAGCGGCAGATCCTGCGCCGCC
>NZ_JBFTZS010000506.1:0-3090 GCF_056406675.1 Caulobacter sp. P1_B12_2
ACACCGCCCTGTCGTTGGGCGCGCAGGCCGTCGATCTCTCGATGATCCCGTCGATCGCCGTCAAGAACCTGCAGATCCTACGCGACGGCGCGACCGCCCAATACGGTTCCGACGCCATCGGCGGCGTCATCAACTACGGCATCCGCGACAATGACAGCGGCTTCGAGGTCCAGGCGCGCTACGGCCAGACCTACAGCGGCGACGGCAAGAGCTATCAGCTCGCCGCCAACGCCGGCTTCAAGCTGTTCGATGCGGGCTTCGTCAACATCTCGGGCGAGTATTTCGACGATGGCCAGACCAGCCGCGGCGCCACCCGGCCCATCGCGGCCGTCTTCGCGGCGAACAACCCCACCCTTGCGGGGCAACTGCCCAACTATCCCGGCCCGGCGCAGATCTGGGGCTCGTCGCCGACCCACGGCTACAAGGTGTTCCTCAACTCCGCCTATGACGTCAGCGACAACACCAGCATCTACCTGACGGCCAACCTCGGGCATCGCGAAGCCGATCAAAGCTTCAACTATCGCTCGCCGATCTCGGCGCCGACGCCTCTGGCGGTGGACGACGGCACGGGTACGCCCGCCACGCGCTCGCCGGGCCGCAACGGCGCCTTCGCCCCGATCTACCTGACGCGCTGCCCGGCCGGCAACGCCACCTGCCCCACGGGCGGCTTCGTCAAGGACAGCAACACGTTCAACTTCACGTCCGTTTATCCGGCGGGTTTCACGCCGCGCTTCCAGGGCGAAGTCGACCAATTCTACGGCACGGCGGGCGTCAGGGGTGAGGCCGACAACGGCTTGACCTACGACCTCTCCGGAACCTTGGCCAAGAACTCGATCGATCTGGCCATGACGAAGTCGCTCAACGCCTCCTTCGGTCCGACCAGCCAGACGGAGTTCAAGTTCGGCAAGCTGATCCAGCGCGAAACCAACCTGAACCTCGACCTGACCTATCCGATCGAAGTCGGGTTCGCGAGCCCGATCACCCTGTCGGGCGGCGCCGAATATCGACACGAGGAATATGAAGCGACAGCCGGTGACCTGCAGTCCTACGCCGCGGGTCCCTACGCCGTGCAGCCGCTGTACGTACAGGTGTCGCCCGGCGTCTACACCCGCTCGCTCGTGAGCGGCAATCCTGAGACGGCCTCGCAATCGCCCGGCGCCAGCGGCTATGGCGGCACCAGCCCGGCGTCGGCGAAGACGTCCACGCAGAGCAACTACGGCGTCTATCTCGGCGCCGAGACCGACATCACCGAGGCCTTCACGGTCGGCGTCGCCGGACGCTACGAGGACTACGACACCTTCGGCGACACCTTGGTGGGCAAGGTGAACGCCCTCTATCGGGTGACAGACGCGTTCTCGGTGCGCGGCACCGTCGGCACCGGCTTCCACGCCCCGTCGCCGGGACAGAGCAATACCGAAATCCTGACGACCGCCTTCGCGCCTGGCGGCGAGCAGGTTCAGACCGGCACCTATCCGGTGACCAGCGCCATCGCGCAGTATTTCGGCGCGAAGACCCTGACCCCTGAAGAGTCCACCAACTACGGCGTCGGGTTCATCTTCAACCCGATCAGCAACTTCAGCCTCACCGTCGACGGCTACTTCATCAAGGTGAAGGACCGCATCAGCATCACGAGCACTTTCGATGTCGATGCGGCCGACATCGCCGCCCAGCCCGCGCTCGCCGCGGTCGGCGTCGGCGGCGCCGTGGCCTATTTCACCAATGGTTTCGACACCGAGACGAAGGGTGTCGACGCCGTCGCCAGCTATCGCACCGAACTGCTGGACAACCCGCTGAACTTCACGCTCGCCTACAGCTACAACAAGAGCGAAGTCACCAAGTCCGATCCGGTGGCCATCGGCGCCGATCGGATCTTCGATATCGAGCACATCACGCCGAAGCACCGCGCCAACGCCTCGGCGAGCTACGAGGTCGCCGGCTTCCTGATCAACGCCCGCGGGAACTACTACGGCAGCTGGCGGACCGACCAGGACTATCCGGGCCAGAAGTTCGGCGCGAAGGTCACCGCTGACCTCGACGTGAGCTACACGGTCGCGGAAAAATACACCGTCACCGTCGGCGCCAATAATATCTTCGATGAGTATCCGGATAAGCTTGCCCCAACCACGGCCAACCCGATCTACGCCCTGACCGGCAGCACGGCCGACGGTCAGATCTATCCGCGCTCGGGCGGCCCGTTCGGCATGAACGGCGGATTCTGGTACGCGCGCCTTAAAGTGAAATACTAGGCATTGCGGACACTTGCCGCCTCCACGGAATGGTGACGGCGAGATGGGGGACGGCCAGGGAGTTCCTGGCCGTCTTCTTCTCCAGGCGCGCGGCCCATGCGGCGCCGGGCGGACGGGGTCGTGACGGTCGCCGACACCGGCCACAGTGAACGTTCGAAGAGGCGGCTGGTCGGAAGCCTGAGCCGCTCCGGGCCGCCGCCGCGGGCGGCGGACTTCGGCGGGGCGCCGCGCGTGGGCCGGGAACACCCAGGGCCGTGACCGCATTCCACAGCCATGCTTTCCCTGATCCTCGACCTCAGCAACATCCTCGGCGGTTTCCTGCTGGCCATCGGCCTGCTGGCGCTGATCCCCAACGCCGGCGACAACCTGGCCCGGTTCGCCGAGCGGCTGGGGCCGTTTCGCTGGATCGTCGGGGTCGTGGCCCTGGTGTGCGGCGGCTATTTCCTGATCGTCCATCTGATCAGCGGGCCGCGGGTCTTCCACTTCGAGCTCGTGGGCATCGCGGTCGGCGTGCTGTTGCTCTGGGACCGTCTGCGGGCCGGGCGGCTGGCCCATCGCGACCTGCCGGCCAGCGGTTCGCAGGGCGCGGGCCTGGTGCTGGCGATGTTCGGCATCATCGCCATGATCGTCGGCCTGCAGGGCGTCTTCACGCCGGACTGACGCGACGCGGGTCCGGGTGGCTATTTGGCCTTCTTGGCCTCGTCGGCGGTGTAGATCTGGACCGGCTGGTTCTTGGCAACGCCGGCGCGGTGGTCGGTTATGTATTTCAGCTCCCGCAGCGCCCCGCCGTGGTCCGGCTCCAACTGCAGCGACAGCTTGTAGTCGGCCTCGGCCTCGTCCAGGC
>NZ_JBFTZS010000507.1:0-3062 GCF_056406675.1 Caulobacter sp. P1_B12_2
GCCGACGGCCGCTCCAGAGCCTTTGTCAGCCGACGGCCGCTCCAGAGCCTTTGTCAACGACCAGGCCACCAGCGTCGGGGTGCTCAAGGACCTGGGCGCGCTGCTGTTGGAGGTGCACGGCCAGCACGAGACCGTCGGCCTGCTGGACGCGCGCACCCACCGCACCCTTCTGGACGCCTTCGGGATGGTCCGTGTCGCGACCGTCGCCTCGGCCTGGAGCGCCTGGCGCGCCGCCCGCGAAAAGGCCGCCGCCCTGCGCGACCTGGCCGACCGGGCCGCCGTCGAGACCGAGGAACTGACCCTTCGCCTCTCCGAACTGGACCGGCTGGACCCGCGGGAGGGCGAGGAGACGGCCCTGGCCGAGGAGCGGGCCCTGCTGGGCTCGGCCGAGAAGGCCCTGGCCGACATCGCCGCCGCTAGCGACGCCCTGGGCGGCGACGCCTTGTCGGGCAAGCTGGCCGGCGCTTTCCGGGCGCTGGAACGGGCCCGCGAGCGCGCCATCCACGCCGGCGCTCCGGCCGACGGTCCCGCCGTCACCAAGCTGGCCGCCGCCTGCGAGGCGGTCGACCGCGCCCTGGTCGAGGCCCAGGAGGCCGCCGCCGCCATCGACGCCGCCGCCGAGGGCTTCGAGTTCGAACCGGACCGCCTGGACAAGACCGAGGAGCGGCTGTTCGCCCTGCGCGCCATGGCCCGCAAGCTGAACGTCGCCGTCGAACTGCTGCCCGGCAAGCGCGCCGAATTCGCCGCCCAACTTCAGGCCATCGAGACCTCGGGCGAGGCCCTGAAGGCCGCCGAGCAGGAGGCCGCCGACGCTCGCGACGGCTATCTCTACGCCGCCCAAGCCTTGTCGGCCGAGCGCCGCGCCGCCGGCGACCGGCTGGCCGCCGCCGTCGAGAGCGAGCTGGAGCCGCTGAAGCTGGAGAAAGCCCGGTTCCGCGTCGCCGTGGAGCCGCTGGACGAAGACCGCGCCGGCCCGACCGGGATCGACCGCGTGGCCTTCGAGATCTCGACCAATCCCGGCGCGCCGTTCGGACCGATGGAGGCCATCGCCTCGGGCGGCGAACTGGCCCGCTTCGCCCTGGCCCTGAAGGCCGCCCTGGCGGGGCGCGAGGGGCCCCAGCCGCTGATGATCTTCGACGAAGTGGATCAGGGCGTCGGCGGGGCCGTGGCCGACGCGGTGGGCCTGCGCCTGAAGCGCCTGGCCGCCAACGCCCAGGTCCTGGTCGTCACCCACTCAGCCCAGGTCGCCGCCCGGGCCGACGCCCACTGGCGCATCGCCAAGTCCGGCGACGAGACCTCGATCCGCACCCGCGTGGAGCCGCTGTCGACCGCCGAACGCCAGGAAGAGATCGCGCGGATGCTGTCGGGAGCGGAAGTCACCGAGGCGGCGCGCGCGGCGGCGCGGGCGCTGATCGGCTAAAGCCCTGCGTCCTTCGAGGCCCGCTTCGCGGGCGCCTCAGGATGAGGCGTTCAGTGCAAGGCGGTCCTCATCCTGAGGTGTGAGGCGCAGCCGAACCTCGAAGGACGCACCGCGTTTCGGTTAGGCCAGCACCGGCCCGGCGGTGGCCGTCGTGGCTTTCCGCGACCAACCCTTGATCCACATCTGCAGCGGGGCGTCGACGAAGCGTTCGAACAGYCAGGCGGCGACCACGCAGGCGGGCAGGGCCATGGCCCAGGCGGCCCACAGCATCGGCCCTTGGACGCCCAGCTTGCCCTCGACGGCGCGCAGCAGACCGAACCAGATCACGGCGACCAGTTGGTTGGTCAGGAACAGCGAGAACGACAGGCGGCCCGTCAGGCTCGCCCAGCCCCAGCCTTTGGTCCCAGAAGCGCCGGCGGCGTAGATCAGCAGACCCAGCAGGGCCAGGCTGGCATGGTCGAAGCGGCCGACGACCTGCAGAGCCACGACGCCGACCCCGGCCAGGAGCGCCAGGCCGTCGGCCCAGCGTGACGGAATGGTCGTCGGCAGGCGGGCGATCAGCATGCCCAGGATGAACAGCGGAATGCCCCGAACCAGACCGAAGCGCAGCGGCAACTGGTGGGCCGGAATGCCGGTCGCGGCCTTGGCGGCATAGTCGACGACCAGGAAGATCGCCACGCCGATCGCCAGGGTGGTCCAGGGCGAGGCGACCTTGGCGGTCAGGCGCCAGGCGGCCGGGAAGCCGGCGTAGCAGACGATCAGGGCCGACAGGGTCCAGGTCGGCATGTTCCAGCCCGACGGGCCGGGCACGAACCAGGCCTGCATCAGGAAGACCTGCGGCAGCAGCTGGCTCCACTGGAACCATTGCGGGTTCYGCGGGGCCAGGCCGACGGCGCCGGTGGCCAGGACGAAGCCCACGAACAGGGCCAGCATCACCAGGTGGGCGGGCCAGATGCGCAGCAGGCGGCGCTTGAGGAATTCGCCGGTGGACACGCCCCCTCCTTGACCCATGGAGCCGAGCACGCGGGCGCCGTAGGTCTTGGCCAGGACGTAGCCCGACAGCATCAGGAAGAAATCGGTGGCCAGATAGCCGCGCCCGAAGGCCGGATGGATCGCGAACAGCGAGACCGGGGCCCGCTCGGCCACGTGATAGAGCACGATGAACAGCGCCGCGACGAACCGCAGGACATCCAGGGCGCCGCCACGAGACAGGCTCGCGCCTTGAGCGGGGCCGTTCTGGGACATCGTGGCGGCTTGGGACATGCGGCGGGCTCCTTTGCCTTGCGGGAGCAAGGTTTGGGCCAGCCTTCGAAGACCTTCTCCCGGAGGGGAGAGGGAGGGGCCCGCGCCGTCGGCGTGGGAGGGTGAGGGGTGACGCCCTGTCCGGTTTCWCKCYRACKCYCTGCCGGCACGCCGKCTGRCGCCTTAACCCCTCACCCTCCCACCGCTGCGCGGCGGGCCCCGCCCTCTCCCTCTGGGAGAGGGTGATTTGCGGGGATCCAGCCGCGTGTATCCCCGCCAGCGCCGCGAGAAACTCCAACGCCTTCAACGCCCTGAAAAATAATCAGCGTCACAAGTCCTCGGACCTTAAACCGGCTGCACAATCTACCTCGTCTCCGTCGCGGAGGAGGGCGCTTGGTAC
>NZ_JBFTZS010000508.1:0-3040 GCF_056406675.1 Caulobacter sp. P1_B12_2
CGGGGCCAGGACGTTGGCCGACAGCCAGCGGGCGGCCATGCGCTTGTTGACCGCGCCCATGACGTTCTCGGCCAGGCGGATCAGCATCTGCACCTCCTCGCGCGACGAGCGGTCGCGGCCGAGCAGGGCTTCGATGAACTCGCCGTTCAACAGGGTCTTGGAGCGGGTCGTGAAGGCGCTGGTGATGTCTTCCGGCGGCAGGATGCGGCCCGCGGCGGCGGTCAGGCTCATGGCCAGGGCGCGCAGGAACTCGATCTCGGCCTCGGCGTCGGCGGGCTTGAGGCGGCGCACGCCGTTCAGCTCCTTGAGCACCCGCTGGGCGATCGACATCCGCACGGCGGGGAAGTCCTCGCCGCCCAGCCACTCGCACAGGCGCTTGGCCGTGCCGTTCAGCTCGGGCATGCAGTTGCGCACCCCGGCCTCGATGCGGATCAGGCCTTCGACCTTGGCGCCGCCGGCCAGGCGGGTCATGGCCGCCAGGGTGGTCCCCAGATCGGCGTCGTTGGCGCCCAGCAGGTCGGCCATGCCGGCCTTGGAGCCGATGATCTCGGCCAGGGGGGTCTCGATGGCGGCCAAGGCGGCGGCCCGGGCCTTGGGTTCGGTCGGCGCCGCGTCGGCCAGGTCGAGCAGGCGGGCGAGTTTCTCGGACCAGTTCTTGCCGGGCGCGATCGAGGCGGCGACGCCGGCCCCCAGCAGGAAGGCGCGGTCGGGATCGATGGCCAGGCGCTCGGCGGCGCGGGCGAAGCCTTCCCTGTCCAGGTCGGGCAGGGCGCCCTTCTTGAACTGCTTCATCAGGTTGGCGACGGTGCGCTCGACCAGGCCCTGGAAGGTGCGGATCAGCTCGTGGACCGACATGCCCCGGGCTTCGGCCTCGGGAATGGCGATCTTCTGAAGGGCGTGCTGCAGGTCGGTGCCCGAGGCTTCCAGCTGCTCGACCAGGTCAGGGCGATGCAGCAGCTCGAACGGGGTGGCGTTGTGGCGCTCCAGCCAGCCTTCCAGCAAGCGGCCGATGCGGTCGCGCGCGTGGGCGGTGTAGAGGTCGGACGGCTGGACGCAGAGGGGTTCGAGGTCCTCCTGGACCTTCTTGGGCTTGCCGCCGTCGACCTGACCCTTGGTGAAGATCGAGATCGACTTGTATTCGCGGGTGTCGGGGCAGAGGGTCTCCTTGCTGACCCGCACGGCGACAGCCCGGCCCTGCTCCAGGGCCTCCTCGGCGGTGGCCAGGGCGTGGGTGCGAACCTCGGTCGCCATGTCGAGCGTCCACTGCGCGCCGACCTTGCGGCGCACGAACAGCTCGTAATGGACTTGGTCGCTCATCGRCAAAACGCTCCCCGAGGCTCCGTTATGGGATACAAGACCTTAAGGTGAGGTTGCCGCCGCCCGCCCATACCGGCGCGCGCCGCAATGACGCCATGCTGGAGACGCAAAAGACCGGGAAAGCTTAGCCGCGCCACGCGTTGTAGCGGGCGACGCCGGTCGATAGTATCGACAGGAACTCCGCGAAAGGACCGATAGGGCTCGATGGCCGATATTACTCTCATCGACGACGACGAGAACATTGTCGCTTCGGTTTCGCTGGCGCTGGAAAGCCACGGCCACGTGGTGAAGGCCTATTACGACGGCGCGTCGGGACTCGACGCGGTCGAGAGCCAGGCGCCCGACCTGGTGATCCTGGACGTCAAGATGCCGCGCATGGACGGCATGGAAGTGCTGCGCCGCCTGCGCCAGACCACCGAGATCCCGGTGATCATGCTGACCTCCAAGGACGACGAGATCGACGAGATCCTCGGCTTCAACCTCGGGGCCGACGACTACATCCACAAGCCGTTCAGCCAGCGTCTGCTGCTGGAGCGGGTCAAGGCCGTGCTGCGCCGGGCCCGTCCGGAAGAGGATGAGCCGGGCGTCGCGCCGGGTTCGGCCAATTCCAAGATCATGAAGCGCGGCAAGCTGACGCTCGACTCGGCGCGTCACGACAGCCTGTGGGACGGCAAGCCGGTGCGCCTGACGGTCACCGAGTTCCTGCTGTTGCAGTCGCTGGCCCAGCGCCCGGGCTTCGTGAAGAGCCGCGACAACCTGATGGACGCCGCCTACGACGATCAGGTCTATGTCGACGACCGCACCATCGACAGCCACATCAAGCGGATGCGCAAGAAGTTCCGCCAGGTCGATCCGGAGTTCGATTCCATCGAAACCCTGTATGGCGTCGGCTACCGATATCGCGAATCCTGATCCCGCCGTGGGATCGGAGGCCTCAGCCAAGCCGAAACGGCGGATGACCTGGTCCAGGCCGGCCTGGCCCCGGCTCGCTTGGCCCAAGCTGGCCTGGCCCCCTAAACTGGCCTGGCCCAGGGGTTCGCGCCTGGGCCGGCTGATCATCGGGCTGAACCTGCTGGCCCTGGCGGTGCTGCTGGGCGGGGCGCTGGTGCTGAACGAGCTGCGCAGCGGCCTGATCAACACCCGCATCGACAGCCTGACCACCCAGGGCGAGCTGATCGCCAACGTGATCGACCTGGCCGCCACGGTCGGCGATCCCGAGCCGCGCCTGGTGCCCGACCAGGCCAGCGACATCCTGCAGAGCCTGTTCATCCCGCGCTCGCAGCGCGCGCGGCTGTTCGACGCGCAGGGCAATCAGCTGGCCGATTCCTACGTCGTCGCCGACCGCGTGGAGTCCAAGGTCCTGCCGCCCGCCCGCAAGCCCGGCCAGCCGGCCTTCGGCCTGCCGACCCGCGATCCCACCACCAAGCCCAAGGCGGCCGAGGCCGCGCGGGCCGCCCTGGCCGCCGAGATCGCCCAGGCCAAGCTGGGCGAGCCGGTGGCTGGAACCCGCATCGACGAGATGGGCGAGCGGGTGGTGTCGGTGTCGATCCCCATCCAGCACGTTCGCGCGGTGCTGGGGGTGCTGACCCTGGAAGCCGGCGACGTCGACCAGATCATCGCCGCCGAGCGCAAGGCCCTGCTGCCGTTCGCCCTGATCGCCATCGCCACCACCCTGATCTCGTCGTTCCTGCTCAACCGTCTGATCGCCCAGCCGGTGCTGCGC
>NZ_JBFTZS010000509.1:0-3016 GCF_056406675.1 Caulobacter sp. P1_B12_2
ACATATGTGCATATGTAAATGCGTTCGCCGCCGACGCAAGCCGCATGGAGAGACCCTATGGACGACGCCGTCAAAGTTCTTGAAGGGCTCTACGATCGCTTCAATGCGCGGGACATCGACGGCGTGCTGAGCCAGCTCACCGACGATGTCGCCTGGGCCAACGGCATGGACGGCGGCCATGTCCATGGCCGTGAGGCGGTGCGCGCCTACTGGACCCGCCAGTGGGCCGTGGTCAGTCCGCACGTCGAACCCGTGGACTTTCATCGCACCGCCGATGGCGCGATCGTCGCGGAGGTCCGGCAGACCATCCGCGATCTCGACGGCAAGCCGCTGGAGGGGCAGGCCCACGGGCTGAAGGACAAGACGGTCGGACWCGTCTTCCGTTTCCGGGAGGGCAGGGTGGCGCGCTTCGACATCCAGGACGCCGCCTAGCGCCAGAGGGCCGGACGAACCGTCACAATGCGGCGCTATCGGGCAGGGACCCCAGTGGAGTCCCGCCCATGTCCGTTGTCCTCGACCGCTACGCCCTGAACCGCCGCCGTCTGCTCAAGACCTTCGGGGCCTCGGCCGTGACGGCCATGGCCATCCCGCTGATCGGCAACCAGGCCTTCGCCCAGGCGGTGTTCGCGCAGTATCCGTTCCAGCTGGGCGTGGCCTCGGGCGACCCGTGGCCGGACGGCTTCGTGATCTGGACGCGCCTGGCGCCCGAGCCGTTCGAGATCGGCTACGGCATGCCCACGGCCCCGGTCGCGGTGGACTGGGAAGTGGCCGCCGATCGCGGCTTCAAGACCGTGGTCGCCAAGGGAACCGCCGTGGCGACGCCCGAGCTGGGCCACAGCGTCCACGTCGAGGTCGCGGGCCTGGAGGCCGGCCGCGACTATTGGTACCGCTTCACGGCCGGCAAGGAGCGCAGCCTGACGGGCCGGGCCCGCACCGCTCCCGCCGCCGGCGCCGCCCTGGACCGCGCCCGCTTCGCCGTCGTCGGCTGCCAACACTATGAGAGCGGCTACTACACGGCCTATCGCAAGATGGCGCAGGACGCCCCGGACTTCGTGTTCCACTACGGCGACTACATCTACGAAGGGCGGGGCGCCCGGCTGTCGAACGGCGCCGACGGCCCGCGCGAGACCGTCCGCCAGCACTTCGGCGGCGAGATCTACGCCCTGGACGACTACCGCCGCCGCTACGCCCAGTACAAGATGGACGCCGACCTGCAGGCCGCCCACGCCGCCGCCCCATGGTTCGTGGTCTGGGACGATCACGAGACGGACAACAACTGGGTCGGCGACACCGACCAGGACGGCACCGATCCCAAGATCTTCAACCTGCGCCGGGAAGCCGCCGCCCAAGCCTATTACGAGAACATGCCGCTGCGGGCCTCGTCCTTCCCGGCCGGGACGTCGATCCAGATCTATCGCCGCGCCGCCTGGGGGAAACTGCTGGAGCTGAACCTGCTGGACACCCGCCAGTTCCGCACCGACCAGCCGTGCGGCGACAAGCAGGTGGTTTGCGCCACCCTCGACCGGGCCGACGCCGAGGTGGTGGGCGCCAAGCAGGAGAAGTGGCTGATCGACGGCCTGACCGCGTCGAAGGCGACCTGGAACGTCCTGGCCCAGCAGGTGATGATGATGGATCTGGACCGCGCGCCCGGTCCGGACGTGGTGGTCAATCCCGACAGCTGGGCCGGCTATCGCACCCCGCGCAACCGCCTGCTCAAGCAGATCCGCGACCGCAAGATCGCCAACGCCGTGGTCCTGACCGGCGACGAGCACCAGAACTTCGCCGGCGAGCTCTTCCTGGACGGCGCCCATCCCGACGCCCGGCCGATCGCCACGGAGTTCGTCACGACCTCGATCTCGTCGGGCGGAGACGGCGTCGACCAGACGCCGGCCTATGCCGCGATCCAGGCCGCCAACCCGCAGCTGAAGTTCAACAACAGCCAGCGCGGCTATACGATCTGCGACGTGACGCCGCAGCGCTGGGTCACCGAGTTCAAGGTGCTGGACGCCATCAGCCGCCGCGACGGCGTGCTGACCACGCGCAAGAAACTGGCGATCGAGGCGGGCGATCCGCGTCTGGTCGAGGCCTGAGTCCGGGGAGGGGGAACAAAAGGCGTTCAGAGGGAGGATTTGCCGCGCGGGATTGGCTAGTGTGGCCGTTCACGCGTAACGAATCTCCCAGATGAACAAACCAGTCCTCCCCCCTGGCGGTCCCGGCGACGGCGATCGCATTCTCGACGAACCGCTGAGCGAAGCGCTTTCCAAGCGCTACCTGGCCTATGCGCTGTCGACGATCGGCTCGCGGGCCCTGCCCGACGTGCGCGACGGCCTCAAGCCCGTGCACCGCCGCGTGCTGCACGCCATGAACAACATGCGCCTCAACCCCGAAGGCGGCGCGCGCAAGTGCGCCAAGGTCGTCGGCGAGGTGATGGGCAACTTCCACCCGCACGGCGACCAGTCGATCTACGACGCCCTGGTCCGCCTGGCCCAGGACTTCTCCCAGCGCGTGCCGCTGGTCGACGGCCAGGGCAACTTCGGCAATATCGACGGCGATAACCCCGCCGCCATGCGCTACACCGAGTGCAAGATGACCGCCGCGGCCATGCTGCTGCTGGACGGCATCGACGAGGACGCGGTCGACTTCAAGCCGTCCTATGACGGCCAGGACGAGGAGCCGGTGGTCCTGCCGTCGGGCTTCCCGAACCTGCTGGCCAACGGCTCGTCGGGCATCGCCGTGGGCATGGCCACCTCGATCCCGCCGCACAATCCGGCCGAGCTGATCGACGCCTGCCTGCTGCTGCTCTCCAAGCCCGAGGCGACCACCGCCGAGATCCTGGAGCGCGTGCCGGGCCCGGACTTCCCGACCGGCGGCGTGATCGTCGAATCCCGCGAGAGCCTGCTGGAGACCTACGAGACCGGTCGCGGCGGCGTGCGCACCCGCGCCAAGTGGGAGAAGGAAGACACCGGTCGCGGCACCTACCAGATCGTCGTCACCGAGATCCCGTACCAGGTGAAGA
>NZ_JBFTZS010000510.1:0-3010 GCF_056406675.1 Caulobacter sp. P1_B12_2
GAACACGGATACGGCGTTGATGAAGGGGCTGGCGGCGCGACAGGCATGGGGCGACCCGTGCGTTCAGGGACCGGGCGACGCGAGCCCGGCCCGCCCGTCGGGGGCTTAAAGCCGGCGAGGCCTGAACAGGGCCGACCGCCGGACGCTCCTGGATAACGATCGCGCGGAGCGTCGGTCCTGGTCGAAACGGTATTTGTCTACAAAGCTTCCGGGCCTGGCCCGGCGCTCCGCGTCCCTCCCCACACCTTCAGCGGCTTTCCGCGTGAGGCGGCGAAGTCGTGTCCACCGCAGGAGACATCATGCCCCGATCGAAGACCCGAGCCCTAATCCGCGCCGCTCAGCGGTCGGTTGGCGAAAGCAAGGATCCCATGGACGACGACAGCGGCCGCACGGCCGCGCGGATGAACTATCTTCGCCGCGATATCAGGCGGCGCCTGAAGCGCGCGGCGGCGGCGCGCGAGGCGCGGGCGGCCGCCGCGCCACGACAGGGCGAGGAGATGGAGGCGTGAGGTCTTCGATCTTCGACGGATGTGGGGTCCGGAGACGCCTATTCCGGCGGGCAGCCCTTGAACTCGCCGACCTTGGTCACCGAGAGCGTCGAGAGGTTGAGGTTCATCAGGGGCTGCATCGAGGAGCGCCCCTGGCCGCTGAACAGGTCCAGCTTGTTGCCCTTGATCGCGCCGCCCACGTCGGAGGCGTACCAGTAGCCGTCGTGCTTCTGGCCGTTGGGCATCGGAACGCCGACGGTCTCCTTGATGAACACCACGGTGCGGCGCGGGATCACGGACTTGTCGACCGCCAGGGTGCGCATGGCCACGACCTTGCAGCCCAGGCTGTCCAGCGCGCGGATGCCCTTGGCGCCGGCGTGGTAGAGCGTCGCCTTCATCTTGTATTCGACCGAGCCCGGCATGGTGCCCGTGAGGGCGCCGGTGATCAGGTCGCCGAGCGGGTCGCTGCGCGCGGGAGCGCTGTCGGCGGCCAGGGCGGGTAGGGCGATGGACATGGCCGCGACGGCCAGAAATCCCGCAAACGTGCGTCGCATCGAGGGGTTCCTCTTATCGGCGTAGAGTGTCGGTCGGCGGCCTGATTACTAAGATCACGGGCCCGTGACAACCCACTTGCGGGCGACCGGATGCCGCGCCGCACCCTTGGCGGTGGCTCAGGGCGCCATCGTTTGAAGCGTTCTTTGGTTCCACGTCGGGCGGTATCCCCAAGCCCGCAAGGGATTGCGTGCTGACGCTTGGCGGCGGGAACCGCACGCTCTGGCGGTCGTCGCCCGGGTGGCATAAACCGGAGTCGTCCACGGCTTTTTCGGCGGTGCACGCGTCTTGAGCAGGTCCGGCGGGCCTGGCGAGTCGCGGTGATCGCTCGACCCACGAGGCCGTCAGATCGTTGGAGCGCCCATGAAGCCGTCTGCCCTCTCCCCCGTTGGTCGCCTGTTCACCAGCGTCGCCCTGGTCGCTGCGCTCGCCGCGCCCGCCAGCTCGGCCTTCGCCTGGGGCGCCTGGGGGCATCGCATGGTCGGCGTCGTCGCCGCCGAGAGCCTGCCCAGCGACGTGCCGGCCTTCCTGCGCACGCCGCAGGCCGTCGCCGCGATCGGCGAATACGCCCGCGAGCCGGACCGCTGGAAGGGCTCGGGCAAGATCCACGACACCGACCGCGACGCCGCCCACTTCCTGGACATCGACGACGAGGGAAGGATGTACGGCGGGCCGAAGTTCACGCTGGAGACCCTGCCGCCCACCCGAGCCGACTACGAGAAGTCGCTGGCCGCGGTCGGCCATGACAGCTGGAACGCCGGCTACCTGCCGTATTCGGTCATCGACGGCTATCAGCAGCTGGTGAAGGACTTCACCTACTGGCGCATCCTGCAGGCGGTCTCGAAGTCCGAGAAGGACAAGACCAAGAAGGCCTATTACGTGGCCGACCTGAAGCGGCGCGAGGAGCTGCTGCTCCGCGACCTGGGCGTCTGGGCCCACTATGTCGGCGACGCCAGCCAGCCGCTGCACCTCTCGGTGCACTACAACGGCTGGGGCGATTACCCCAATCCGAACGGCTACACCCAGAGCAAGGGCACCCACGGCAGCTTCGAGGGGCCGCTGGTCAAGGCCGTGGCGACCAACGCCGACGTCAAGGCGCTGGTGCCGGCCTACAAGGACTGCGCCTGCACGATCGAGGCGCGGACGGTCAGCTACCTGACCGAGACCGTCAGCTTCGTCGAGCCGCTGTACAAGCTGGAGAAGGAAGGCGGCCTGGTCGCCGCCGATCCGCGCGCCAAGGCCTTCGTCGACGCCCGCCTGGCGGCCGGGGCGACCCAGCTGCGCGACATGGTCGTCGACGCCTGGAAGGCCAGCGCCACGGGCAAGATCGGCTACCGTCCGGAAACCACCGTCGACGACGTCGTGTCCGGCAAGGCCGATCCGTGGAACGACCTGTACGGCAAGGACTGATCCCTTGCAGGCGTTCGACGCACCCCAGGCGGGCCTGGAGTACAAGCACCGGTGGGCGGCCTTCGGCATCGCCGAGGGCGCCAATGGCACGATCGCCCTGGTCGAGGTCCGCAAGCCTGACCGCCCGCCCTATTTCGACCTGCCGGGCGGGGCGGTGGACGGCGACGAGGACGAGCACGCCGCCGTCGTCCGCGAGTTCGGCGAGGAGACGGGCCTGGTCGTCGAGGTCGGGACGCGGGTGATCGAGGTCAGCCAGCCGTTCCTGAAGTCGGACGGCCAGCCGGTGTGCAACAACGGCGGGATCTATGTGGTCCAGGTCACCGGCGAGCGGCCCGAGCTGAAGGTCGAGGACGATCACACCCTGGTCTGGCTGGACCCGCGCGACGCGGTGGTGGCTCTACGGCACGACGCCCACGCCTGGGCGGTGGCGGCGTGGCTGAGGCGGGGATGATTTGGGAAACCCTCTCCCCTCCGGGAGAGGGTTATTTCAAGAGCGCCTTGGCCTTGTCCGGCGCCACTTGGTCGAAGATCATCCTCAGGTGGGCGTCCTTGGCGTGGTC
>NZ_JBFTZS010000511.1:0-4434 GCF_056406675.1 Caulobacter sp. P1_B12_2
CCTGGCGGGCGGCTTCGACTTCTTCGGGGCCCTGCTGTCGAACATGGAGCTGGCCCTGGCCCAGAGCCACATGGGCATCGCCGCGCGGTACAAGGACCTGTCGCCGGACAAGGCCGACGCCCAGCGGATCTTCGACACCATCCACCGTGAGCACGACAAGGCCRCCGAAATCGCCCTGGCGATCCGCGGCGGCGCGGCCCTGCTGGACAACCAGCCGGAGCTGGCGGAGTCGGTGACCCTGGCCGGGCTGTCGGTCGATCCGCTGAACCACCTGCAGTTGGAGCTGCTGGCCCGCCGCCGGGCCGGCGACCAGGACGAGAACGTGCGCCTGGCCATCCAACTGACCGTGGCCGGCATCGCGGCGGGCCTGCGCAACACGGGGTGACCTTTTCTCCTCCCCCGCGTCGCGGGGAGGAGTACTTTTCGACACCGCCGTCAAAACGGAAAACAACGTTTTGACGGCGCTTGCACAAGGCGTCGCTTCGGAGTAGATTCCTAAATGACACCGGTAGCAAAGTGGTCTAGCCAGTTTGACACCGGTATCATCGACGTTTTGGATTGGCCTGGCCAGTCCCAGGCGTCCGCGGCTCTTTCTGAGTTCGCTCCTGCGCAAACTTTCGGGGCGTCGGGCCATTGGCTCCGACGCCCTTTATTTTGAGAGCCCAGTTCCCGGAAACGGTCGTCTGGGAAATGCGGCGCGGAACCCGACACCGTCGGACACCGGGCAGGATGGAAACGAAGGACGACAACCAAGGACATTGACCGCGCGAATTGACGTTGGGGGAGCCTCTGGTGTGGCGTCCGCCCGCAACGCGGTCTAAACGGTCGCCCAGCGCCGAACGCGGCGAAATCTTCCACGCCGAAGCCCACCAGCCGGGCCGCACGCAAGATCGATCCTTTGAGGAGCAGTACTGATGGTGAAAGACCGCATGGCCGTGCTGACGGCGCTGATGGACCAGGGCGTCATCCCGGTGTTCTATCACCCCGACGTCGAGGTCTGTAAGAAGGTGATCCAGGCGTGCGCCGACGGTGGCGCGCCCTGCATCGAGTTCACCAACCGCGGCGACTTCGCCAGCCACGTCTTCTACGAAGTGACCCGTCACTTCGCCTCGGCCGATCCGCGCGTGATCATGGGCGTGGGCTCGATCGTCGACGCCCCGACCGCCGGCATCTACATCGCCAACGGCGCCAAGTTCGTGGTCGGCCCGATCCTCAACGCCGACGTCGCCAAGGTCTGCAACCGCCGCAAGATCCCGTATTCGCCCGGCTGCGGCTCGGCCTCGGAGATCTCCTACGCCGAAGAACTGGGCTGCGAGATCGTCAAGGTGTTCCCCGGCTCGTCGGTCGGCGGCCCCGATTTCATCAAGGCGGTGCTGGGCCCGATGCCCTGGACCCGCATCATGCCGACCGGCGGCGTCGATCCCGACGAAGCCTCGGTGACCAAGTGGTTCGGCGCGGGCATCGTCGCCGCCGGCATGGGCTCCAAGCTCATCACGCAAGAGCTGCTCGACGCGGGCGACTACGCCGGCATCACCAAGAAGGTCCGCGAGACGGTGGACCTGATCAAGAAGGTTCGTGGGAAAGCCTAAATGACCGACAACATCCTCAACATCCGCCCGGCTTCGGAAACGAAGTGGGACTGCGCTTCCTTCGGTGAAGTGATGCTGCGCTTCGACCCCGGCTTCGGCCGGGTTCGCAACGCCCGCCAGTTCAACGTCTGGGAAGGTGGCGGTGAATACAACGTCGCCCGCGCCTTCAAGAAGTGCTGGGGCAAGCGCTCGWCGGCCGTGACGGCTCTGCCGGTCAACGACCTGGGCTGGCTGGTCGAGGATCTGATGATGCAGGGCGGTGTCGACACCTCCCACGTCATCTGGCGCGACTTCGACGGCCTGGGCCGCAACACCCGCGTCGGCCTGAACTTCACCGAAAAGGGCTTCGGCGTTCGCCCCGCCTTGGGCTGTAGCGACCGTGGCCACTCGGCCGCCTCGCAGATCCGCCCTGGTGAAGTGAACTGGGAAAAGCTGTTCGGCGAGGAAGGCGTGCGCTGGTTCCACACCGGCGGCATCTTCGCGGCCCTGGCCAGCAACACCGCCGAAGCCGTGATCGAAGCGGTCGAAGTGGCCCGCAAGTACGGCACCGTGATCTCCTACGACCTCAACTACCGCGCCAGCCTGTGGAAGTCGCAGGGCGGCAAGGAAGGGGCCCAGAAGGTCAACCGCCACATCGCCAAGTACGTGGACGTGATGATCGGCAACGAAGAAGACTTCACCGCCTGCCTGGGCTTTGAAGTCGAAGGCCTGGACGAGCACATCAGCTCGATCGATCCGGCCAACTTCAAGAAGATGATCCAGACGGCCGTGAAGGAGTTCCCGAACTTCAAGGTCGCCGCCACCACCCTTCGCAACGCCAAGACCGCCTCGGTCAACGACTGGTCGGCGATCCTGTACGCCGGCGGCGAGTTCTACGCCTCGATGATGCGCGAGAACCTCGAGATCTACGACCGCGTCGGCGGCGGCGACGGCTTCGCCTCGGGCCTGGCCTTCGGCTTCATGGAAGGCAAGGGTCCGCAAGCCGCCGTCGAGTACGGCGCGGCTCACGGCGCCCTGGCCATGACCACCCCGGGCGACACCTCGATGGTGCGCCAGGCCGAGGTCGAGGCCGTGATGAAGGGCAAGGGCGCGCGGGTCATCCGCTAGTCCTCGGCTTCATCGCCTGAACAAGCAGAGCCCCCGGTCGCAAGGCCGGGGGCTTTTTGCTGGTTGGCGTCCCGGCGTGCGGCGAGGGCGGCGAGGCGTCTGTCGATTTCCAGGTAGAGCCGGTAGCGGCGCCGATGGCTGCCGCGCGGTTCCGGCGGGCTCGGCGCGTCGGTCGGATCTGCGGCGGCGGGGAGCAAGGGCGGAGGAAGAGCGGGGCGACGCGCGCGGGGGCTGGGCATCCGTATTCTCCTTGGCGCGCCCCAGGGACACGCCCTTGCGGCGTGTCCCTGACAGACGCAGTGCGAGGCGAGCGCCGGGCTGGGCCCGGAAGCTGTTGTAGAAATACCGTTTCGACTCAGACCGACGCTCCGCGCGGCGCGTTTTCCGGGAGCGTCCGGCGGGTGGCCCTCTTAAGGCCTTACCGGAAGAAGCCCCCGGCGGGCGGGCCGGGCTCGCGAACGCCCAGTCCCGGACCGCGTGCGTATCCCCCGCACGCCTGTCGCCCCCGCCAGCCCTTCACCGTCCCACCGTTTCTGTCGTCCAAGCCCGGCAAGGCCAGAGACGTGAAGGTCGCGGCCCGCCTTGAGAGCCAGCCGCCGCCGACGAGCGCTTCCCGCTCGACCGCACCCCAAGGCCGCGAAGGTCGCAGGCCTTAGCGCCCTCCCCATCGCCTTGAAGTGGGTTGATTATGCGCCGACCTGAGAGGGGRAGGATAAGYGGATTTYCGGCGTTGAATTCKTTGAGGAAACACGCTGGGAGCGATGGGAGTAAACGTCTGGCCCGATTTCGCGAGCTTGACAAGAATTTCTCACAAAAGTTGTGCAATCGAGGTTTGTGTGCCAACGTTTCAGGACAATAGGGAAGGGGCATTTCATGCGTATCGTCCTGTACATCCTGGGTTTTCTGATCGCGGCCGCCGTGGCGGTCCTCCCTTGGATCCTGATATCGCCGATCACCTTCATCACCGTCCTGGTCTCGCTGGCCGGCGTCGCGATGATCGTTCTGCTGATCATTGGCCTGATCCGGGGCTGGGGCATCGGCCTGCAGATCGGCGGCGGCACCTGATCGAGCTTTCTCGTCGATGACCGCCTAATGTAGACGGAGCAGGCCCACGGGCCTGTTCCGGCCTGCAAGCTTGACCGCGCTCGGCTCCAGGATCACGCTTCATCCCGACCCTTGGGGGAGGCGAACTCATGATCCGGCTATCAACCATCCGCACGCTTGGCGTGCTTGCGATCCTGGCGGCCGGCGCGGCCCAGGCGGCGCAGGCCCAGGTCCTGCCCGACCCGGCCGTGCCGATGGTCCAGCGCACCGAAAAGCTGAAGCTGCAAGGCCGGCGTGGCGAGAGCCTGCTGAGGCCCGGCTACGCCGTCGGCGAATACACCGGCTCGGCCAAGGCGGTGGCCAAGAGCGTCAAGGCCCTGGGCTCTTATTCCAAGGACAGCATGAAGGCGTCCTTCTCGGTCAAGACGCCGGATTGGGCCACACCCGTCGACGGGGCGTGCGAGGGCGGGCAGGGCCGCGCCGGCCTGGGCTGGATCACTTTCGACCGCGACGACCTGCTGTATGTCTGCACCTATTCGCAGGGCGGCGCGCCGCTGAAGGCGGCCATGAGCCTGGCCCTGTCCAAGGGCTCGTTCCTGGGCACTCTCACCCAGCCCCAGCGGGCGGGCGAGCTGCAGTATCAGGGGATCACCCTGCGGGCCCAGACCAAGCGCCTGGGCGGCCTGCCGTTCGG
>NZ_JBFTZS010000512.1:0-8316 GCF_056406675.1 Caulobacter sp. P1_B12_2
GGGGAGGCGCTCTCTGGCTTTTACGCGGCCGAGCATCGCCGACGTGGTGTCGATCTTCGGCTGAACGCCGCGGTTGAGGACCTGATCGTCGAGGCGGGGCGGATCACCGCGGTGCAACTGGCCGCCGGGGAGCGCATCGCCACCGATCTGCTGATCATGGGAGTCGGTATCGAGCCGGCGACAGCGCCCCTCGCAAGCGCCGGGGCCAAGATCGGTCAGGGGATCCTTGTCGACGAATATTGCCGAAGCTCCCTGCCCTGCGTCTACGCGATCGGCGACTGCGCCTCACAGTTCAGCCGGCACGCCGGCGGACGCGAAGTCCGCATCGAGTCCGTCCAGAACGCCACCGATCAAGCCAAGACCGTCGCGGCGCACATCATGGCCGCGGCTCGTCCTTACGACGCCCTGCCTTGGTTCTGGTCAAATCAGTATGATCTAAAGCTTCAGACCGTGGGTCTCTGTGGGGGCTACGACCGAGAGATCGTCCGCGGCGACCCGGCCAGTCGCAGTTTTTCGGTGCTGTATCTGCAAGGCGGGCGACTCATCGCCGTGGACGCGGTCAACTGCGTGAAGGACTACGTCCAGGCAAAACCCCTGATCCTGAGCCGGGCCAGGGTTGATCTGGCGCGGGCCGGGGATGCTGCGGTCCCGCTCAAGTCCGCGATCCACCCCTCGGACGCCCAGACCGCGGCCGAGCCCGCGTAGTCACCCGCTATCAGACGCAAAAGGATGCCGGCGCCGCGGCGCCATCGGCAGGGTTCTCATGGATATCGCCACTTCGGAACTGACGCCCGACCGCGTCTACAAGCTCCTGGTCAACAGCATCATGCCAAGGCCGATCGCGCTGGTTTCCACCCTCAACGCCGCGGGCCTGGCCAATGCGGCCCCCTTCAGCTTCTTCAACGCCTTCAGCAACGCCCCGCCGCTGCTGGTGATCGGCGTTGAAGGAAATCGCCGCGGGGACGGCAACCGCTACAAGGACACCGCTCGCAACATTCTTGATCGCGGCGAGTTCGTGGTGAATCTGGTCAGTCGCTCCATCGCCGAGCAGATGGTGGTCAGTTCGCAGGATTTTCCAGACAGCGTCAGCGAGTWCGACGCGGCGGGCTTCACACAAAGACCTTCGCGGCAAATTTCCACGCCAGCGATCGCGGAGTCTCCGGCGAGCTTCGAGTGCCGGCTCTTCGACGTTCGGCATCTTCCTTACGATCGCTGCATCATCACCGGCGAAATCCTCCACATGCACTTCAGCGACGCGGTCATCGACGAGCAGATGCATCTGGACGCCGACGCGCTGGACCTGGTTGGCAGGATGCACGGCGCGGGCTGGTATTCCACCACGCGAGACCGTTTTGAGATTGACCGCGCGTCCGCCGCGCAGCGGAGTGTCAAAGACTGAGCGCCGTCGGCGGCGTCGCCGCGCCTTGGTCAGGCGCGGCCTGTCACAGGCGTCACCGCCCGGTTTCGGCGAGGTCTTCGATGGCCGCGATCAAGGCTTCACGGCTGAGCGCGAGATAGGATGTCCACAAACGGCTCGCCGAGGCTTCGTCGTGGGCGGCGATCGCATCGCGCACCTTTTCCTGGCGCGCCACGATCTCGCCGCGCAGCGCCATGTCCTTGAGCGTCGCGGCGCGAATGAAATCCAGGTGAGGGGCGAATTGCGAGATCAGGCCCCAGAGCACCTGATTGCCGATGCCGTCGAAAACCGCGCGCCGAAACTGCTCGTTGGCGGCGGCGAACAAGGTGTGATCCGCATTGGATTTGGACAGGATCTCAAATTCGATGGCGTCGCTGATGCGGGCCACCCGCTCGGGCCCATATTCCCGAGCCGCCATCGCCACCGCCGCGGGCTCCAGAAGTTCACGTACAGCGATGATCTGCCGGATCTGCTCGACGGTCGGGGTCGGGACGATATAACCGCCGCCCATGCGGGCGTGTAACACGCCCTGTTCAAGCAATTGGTTCAGCGCCTCGCGGATGGGCGTTCTGGACACTTGCAGCCGCTCGGCCAGCCCAAGCTCGGTGATGCGTTCGCCGGGCTTGTAGGCGCCGTGCCGCAGCTCCTTGGATATTGCCGCGACCACCTGGTCGCGCAAGGTCGCACCTTTTTTGAGCGTCGATCCCATACAGTGATGCTTTCCTATGGAGCCGTGCTTGGGTGAAACGCGAGCGTATCGGCGCATGGACTAGCACGGCGCCCGGTCAGTTAAAACCAACCCGCGCTGGCGCATGGAATTGTGTGCAAAACCGCTTGACCCTGCGACGAGTCTGCGAAATGCATACTGTATGCAATAGATCCGCGAATGGGTTGGATCGGGCGTTCAGACGAGCTGGCAAGGCTTTGCCGGCGGCGCTGAAGCAGATGCACAGGGGAAGAAAACGCGTGTCCGACCGACCCACCTCACCGCTGCCCGTCATCCTTCTATGCCTCGGCATCGTGGGGCTTGAAGGCTACGATATCCAAGCTTTTGGCGTGGCCGCGCCCCACATGATGCGCGACCTTTCCCTGGACGCCAGCGCGCAGGGGATCATTGGCAGCGCCGTCATGGTGGGCTTGATTGTCGGCGCCTTCAGCGGCGGAATCTTCTCCAGAGTCGTTGGCCTGCGCGCGCTGCTGGCGGGCGCGACGCTTCTTTTTGGGCTTTGCTCGATCGGCACGGCCTACGCCACCAGCGAGGCGGCGCTGATCGTGGTGCGCTTCTTGGCGGGGGTCGGGTTTGGGGGGGCGCTGCCGGTCGTGCTCTCCATCGCCGCGGAGGTTTCACCGCCGCGGCACAGAACGATCACGGTCACCGCCGCCTTTTGCGGCCTGCCGGCCGGCGCGGCGGCTGTCGCGATCTTCGCGCGATCGATGGGCGCGGACGTCGACTGGCGGATGATCTTCATCAGCGGCGGGGTTCTGCCGATCCTTCTGACCCCGCTGGTCGTCTGGCTGATACCAAACCTCTGCTGGTCGACCGGCTCGGCTTTCGATGGCCCCTGTGCCTGACCTATATCGGGCTGGCCGCGGTCATCGGCTGTCTTGCGGTGAGCAGAGGAGCGGGGGCGATCCTCTTCCTTTCCGCCCTGGCGGGTTTCTTGGTCGTTGGGCCCCAATGCGCGCTCTACGCCCTGATCCCGAGGATCTATCCACCGCACGCCAAGGTGTTGGGCGCCGGCGCGGCGGTGGCCATGGGCAGGATCGGCGCCATTGTCGGGCCCCTTGTCGCCGGTGAGTTTCGGCAGGCGGGCTTTTCGGCCAGTCAGGTGCTTCTTTGGTTGGGGCCCGTGCCCCTCGTCGCGGCGGCGGCCGTCTTCGTCCTGGGGTCCATGGCCAGCACTCGGCAAGCCGCCAGGGCGGACGCGCTCGACAGGAGCCGCGCCCCCAGCTCCCCCGCACAGAACACAAACTGACAGGACGCCGTGACGTCCGCTCAAATCCATCTGGAGATCCCATGACCGCGATTCAAAAGGTCGACCTCGAACCGACCGCCATGACTTTGGAAAAACTCGTGCAGATCATCGCCTCGCGTCGGGGCGAGATCGATGAATTGCGCCATGTTCCCAGAGACCTCGTCCAGCTGATGAAGCAGGTGGGGGTTTTTCGCGCCGGAACGCCGCGCCAGTTCGGCGGCGACGCGCTCGCGCCCGCCGACTTCCTGGCGATGGTCGAGGCGATCGCGACCACCGATGGCTCGGCTGGATGGGTCGCCGCTTTTGGATCGGCCAACACCTATCTGGCGGCGCTGCCGGTGCAGACCCAGGCCAAGATCTACGCCTCGGGTCCAGACCAGGTGTTTGCCGGCGCGCTCTATCCCGTTCAACCCGCGCGGAACGCGGACGGCGGTTGGATCGCTTCGGGGCGGTGGAAGTTCGCCAGCGGCTGCAAGGGCGCCGACTGGATCGGCGTCGGCATCGGGGTTTCGCAGGACGGTGACGCCGAGGGTCCACCCGCCGCGCGCATGGCCGTCGCGCCGGCGGACGAGGTCTCGATCATCGAAAATTGGGACGTCGTCGGGATGCAGGGCACGGGCAGTCATGACGTGGCTGTCGAGGACAAGTTCTACGCGGAGGAATGGACGTTCCTGCGGGGCGCGGCCGGAGTGATCGACGAGCCGCTCTACCGCTATCCGCCGCTTGCCTATCAGGCCCAGGTCCACGCCGTGGTCAATATCGGCCTGGCGCGCGCGGCGCTCGACATGGTGGCCCAGATGTCCAAGGGCGCCAAGATCATGCCCGGCGCGCCGCGCCTTGGCGATCGCGGCTATTTCAAGCTCGCCCTGGCCAGGGGCGAGGCGGAGTGGAGAAGCTCGCGATCCTTTTTCTATGAAGCGATCGAGACGGCCTGGCGGGTCATTCTGGCGGGCGATGAGAGTTCGCCCCAGCAGAGCAATCTGCTCCGTCTGAGCGCCTCGCACGCGGCGCACCGCTGCGCGGACATCATTCAGTCGCTGTACCGAGCGGCGGGCATGTCGGCGATCCACAAGAACAACCGCCTCCAGCAGATCGTCCGCGACTCGATGGTCGTCACTCAGCACGCCGCGCTCAGCGAAGCGACCTTCGACGACATCGGCGGCTTCCTCGCCGGCGTGTCGCCGGGCTTGTGAGCCCGTTCAACCCACCTCATCCGAGCGCTTCAGACGATGTTTTGTCTCTTTCTCACATTCCGCCACGATGACGCCGCGCTGCGACTGGGGCCGTCGGCGGCGTGGGCGCTCGAACGAGCCCTGCTCGCGATCGACGATCTGCATGAGGCTAGGATCCTAACGCCAGCCCAAGCGCGCGATCGATACTATGACGATGGCCCGTCGCCGGTTCTGGCTCTGCAGCTCTATTTCGAGCGCCTGGAAATGCTCGAGCGGGCGGCGGGGCCGGGGGGGGCGCTTGGCGAGATCACCGGCTCACTGGCCGATCTCCTAGGAGGCGTGACCGGAACGCACCAGGCGATGTGGAGCCGGCCGATTGCGATCCCGGGAGCGCAAGATCCCCAGCGGGGTGAGAGCGACGAGGTCCGCTGCGCCTTCATGGTACACTATGACGGCGAGCCGTCCGATGTGAACGAATGGCACAGTTTCTACTTTGGTCACCACGCGCCGATCATGGTGACGTTCCCGGACGTCCGCGAGGTCGAGATCTGCACGCGAGTTGATTGGGTCGACAGCCTGCCCACCCAGCGGGTCAGCTATTTCCAGCGCAACAGGATCGTCTTCGACAGCCCAGCCGCGCTTGAGGCCGCGCTGGCTTCGGAGACACGCGAGCGAATGAAGCAGGATCGCGAGCGCTTCCCGGAATTCTCCGGCCGCTCGCTGCATGTGCCGATGCTTGTGCGCAGGCTCGCCCCCTTGCAACGACGCGGCGGGGACGCCGCGAAGGCGCGGGTCTAGTAGCGGGGGGGGGGGGGGGGGGGGGGGGGAGGCCTGCAGCAAAACGAGACGGGCGTCGGGGAGGGACCTGGCCAGGGCCTCTGCGTCGGCCGGCGGCGTGGCGGGGTCGAGCGTGCCGCCCAGGACCAGGCTGGGTTTGGGGTTCAAGGCGGCGACGCCGCGTAGATCCATGTCGCGAATGGCCGCGCAGCAACCGGCGTAGCCAAGCGGATCGGTCGCCAGCAGGCCCGCCCGGATCGGGGCCACGACTTCGGGATGCTGCAGGGCAAAGCCGGCCGTGAACCATCGCGCCACAGAGGCTTCGGCAATCGCCGCCATGCCCGTCTGCCGGACAGTGGCGATGCGCGCATCCCATTGCTGAGGCGGCCCCATGTAGGCGGCGGTGTTGGCGAGCACCAAGCGGCGCAGCCGATCGGGGGCGCGATAGCCGAGCCATTGACCGGTCATGCCCCCCAGCGACAGGCCGCAGAAATCGACCTGCGCAAGCTCGAGGGCGTCGAGCAACTCGATGACGTCGCGCCCGAGCCGGTCGAGCGAATAGCCCCCTGCGGGGACCGCGGACGCCCCATGGCCGCGGCTGTCGTAGCGCAGCACCCTGAAGCGGCGGGCCAGCACCACCATCTGCGGATCCCACATCGCCATCGACGTGCCCAGTGAGTTTGAAAGCAACACGACGGGCGCGTCGGCCGGCCCGTCCAGGCGCCAGGCGAGTTGGCAGCCGTCCCCCAAGGTCAAGACACCGGTCGTCATGCGCGCTCCAGGATCAGGGCCACGCCCTGGCCGACGCCGACGCACATGAACGCCAGTCCGTAGGTTCCGCCGCGGCGGTGGAGCTCCTCGGCGGCGGTCATGGCGATGCGCGCCCCCGACATTCCCAGCGGATGGCCCAGCGCGATGGCTCCGCCGTTCGGGTTGACCCGCGTGTCGGTAAAGGGGTCGACATCAAGGTCGCGCAAGGTGGCGATGGCTTGGCTGGCGAAGGCTTCGTTCAGTTCGATGACGTCCATCTGCGCCATCGACAGCCCGGTGCGGGCGAACAGACGCCGGGCCGCCTCGATCGGGCCCACCCCCATGATGCGGGGCGCCACGCCCGCCGAGGCCATGGCCACGATCCGGGCCCTCGGTGTCAGCCCATGGAGGCGGACCGCGGCTTCAGAGGCCACGAGCATCGCCGCCGCGCCGTCGTTGAGCCCGGAGGCATTGCCAGCGGTGACCGTTCCTGTGGCTTTCACCACCGGCTTCAACGCCGCCAACGCCTCCAGGCTCGTCGATCGCGGATGCTCGTCGCGATCGAAGCGGGTCGGATCGCCTTTGCTCGGCGTCAGACTTACCGGGACGATCTCGGCGGCGAAACGGCCAGAAGCCTGGGCCGCCGCCGCCTTCTGCTGCGAGGCCAGGGCGAAAAGGTCCTGGTCCTCGCGGCTTACCTTCCAAAGTTCGGCGACGGTCTCGCCGGTCTGCGGCATCGTATCGACGCCATAGGCCGCCCGCATCGCCGGATTGATGAACCGCCACCCGAGGGTCGTGTCTTCCAGGGTCTGATCGCGGCCAAAGGCGCTGGAGCTCTTGCTCAGCACATAGGGCGCGCSCGTCATGCTCTCCACGCCGCCGGCCAGAATGAAATCAGCGTCGCCGGCCCGGATCGCCTGCGCCGCCGCGCCGACCGCGTTTAGTCCCGAGCCGCACAGGCGGTTGAGCGTTGCGCCCGGAACGGTCTCGGGGAGACCCGCGAGCAGCCCGGCCATCCGCGCGATGTTGCGATTGTCCTCGCCCGCCTGGTTGGCGCAGCCCAGCAGGCAGTCGTCGAGGCGGGCCCAGTCGACACGTTGATTGCGCTTGACGAGTTCGGCAATGGGTATGGCGGCCAGATCGTCCGCCCGAACCGTCGAAAGCCCGCCGTTCAGCCGCCCGATCGGCGTGCGGACCGCGTCGCACAGATAGGCCTGGCTCATGGCCCCACCGTCGCGGCAATGGGGGCTTCGGTGTTTTGACGCACGTCTTCCTCGGTGACGCCTGGCGCGGTTTCGACGAGGCGAAGCGTGGCTTGGATCCGATCAACCTGCAGGACGGCCAGGTCGGTGATGATCAGGTCGACCACGCCGCGGCCGGTCAGCGGCAGGGTGCAGGCGTGGCGGATCTTGGGCGTCCCCGCCTTGGAAACATGGTCCATCAGCACGACGACGCGCTTGACCCCGGCGACCAGGTCCATCGCGCCGCCCATGCCCTTCATCATCTTGCCAGGAACCGTCCAGTTGGCCAGATCGCCATTGGCGGCCACCTCCATCGCGCCGAGGACCGCCATGTCGATGTGCCCGCCGCGGATCATCGCGAAGCTCTCGGCCGAGGAGAAGAAACTCGAACTGGGCAGGGCGGTGATGGTCTGCTTGCCGGCGTTGATCAGGTCCGGGTCGGCTTGGCCCTCGAACGGAAAGGGGCCGATGCCCAGCATGCCGTTTTCGGACTGCAGGGTCACGTTGACCCCAGGGAGGACATGATTGGCGACCAGGGTCGGGATGCCGATCCCTAGATTGACGTAGTAGCCGTCGCGCAGTTCGCGCGAGGCGCGAGCCGCCATTTGATCGCGGGTCCAGGCCATCAGGCTGTCTCCCTGGGGCGAACGCTGAGCTTTTCGATCCGTTTTTCGTTGATCGTCGCCTTAACGATGCGATCGACATAGATGCCGGGCGTGTGGACGCAGTCAGGATCGAAGGTTCCCTCGGGGACGATTTCTTCCACTTCCGCGACCGTGACCCGGCCGGCCGTCGCCATGTCGGGATTGAAGTTGCGGGCGGTCTTGCGAAACATCAGATTGCCCGAAGGATCGGCCCGCCACGCCTTGATGATCGACAGATCGGCCTTGAGCCAGGTCTCGCGAACATATTCCTCGCCGTCGAACACCTCGGTGGGTTTTCCGGCGGCCACGACGGTGCCCACCCCCGTCTTGGTGTAGAAG
>NZ_JBFTZS010000513.1:0-2995 GCF_056406675.1 Caulobacter sp. P1_B12_2
GTCCAGGCGGCGGGCGGCGGCGCGGTTGCCGCGCATGACGTTGACGGTGGTCACCACCACCATGACCAGGCCCCAGCGGGCGATGTCGGCGCCCATGCCGTGGGCGTGGAAGAAGAACAGCGGAAAGACGATCAGGCTGACCATCGGCGCGAAGGCGCTGACCACCAGCAGGGCGGCGGGCTGGTGGCGGAAATTCTGGGTGTAGATGATCTGGCCGACCCAGATCGAGGCGGCGGCCAGCTTCAGCTCCTGGATCGGCGACAGCCACAGCATCGCCGCCAACCAGGCCCAGGTCAGATTGATCGGCAGGGCCATCAGCACGAAGGCGGCGCGCTCGGCCGGCGAGGCGGCGACGCCCGGCTTGAAGCGCCGCGTCGCCAGCCGCGCCAGGCCTTCGCTGACGATGAAGCTGGCCAGCCACATCAGGGCTGTGGAAACGCCCAGCACCACGGACGTGACCCCGGCGGACACGATGGCCGGAAGCAGCCGGGACGGCAGCAGCCGATGGGTGTCCAGCGCCACCTCGTCCAGCCGGTCATCGGCCCAGGGTGAATCGAACCATCGCACTTGTGGAATTTCGCCTCGCTCGCCAACCGGCGCCATGCGCACAAGAATAGTCGATCAGGCCTAGCAGAGCCTGAACGACTTCTGCGACGGATCAGCGCGGTTCGTCGGGAAACCGACGGTAACCTTAAGGTTCGCGCCGGGCGCGCGCCGCGTTGCGCCGCCGCCCTCGCGCCGCTAGCCTTGCGTGAACAACGATAACGGATCGGGAGAGCGCGGCCTATGCAGGGCTTGATGCAGCACGGGGCCTTGACGGTCGACAAGATCATCGACCACGCCGCCCAGTGGCACGGCGCGCGCGAGGTCGTCACACGTTCGGTCGAGGGGCCGATCGTCCGCACCACCTACGGCGCGATCCACCAGCGCGCCAAGCGGGTGTCCAACGCCCTGCTGGCCATGGGGATCAAGCCGGGCGACCGGGTCGGCACCCTGGCCTGGAACACCGGTCGCCACATGGAGGCCTGGTACGGCATCATGGGCATCGGGGCGGTGTGCCACACCCTGAATCCGCGCCTGTTTCCCGAGCAGATCGCCTGGATCGCCAACCACGCCGGCGACCGCGCGATCTTCGTCGACCTGACCTTCCTGCCGATCATCGCCGGGATCCTGCAGCACCTTCCGACCGTCGAGCACGTGGTGCTGTTCACCGATCGCGACCACATGCCGGCCGACTTCAGGCCGGCGGGCGAGACGCCGCGCTTCAAGGGCCTGCTGTGCTTCGAGGACCTGGTCGAGCAGCACCATGCCGACTGCGCCTGGGGCGGCTTCGACGAGGGCACGGCGGCGGGCCTCTGCTACACCTCGGGCACGACGGGCGACCCCAAGGGCGTGCTCTACTCGCACCGCTCCAACGTGCTGCACACCCTGATCACCCTGCAGCCGGACGTGATGGGCCTGTCGCAGAAGGACGTGATCCTGCCGGTGGTGCCGATGTTCCACGCCAACGCCTGGGGCGTGGCGTTCTCGGCGCCCGGAACCGGCGCCAAGATGGTCATGCCGGGCGCCAAGATGGACGGCGCCTCGATCTTCGAGCTGCTGGACAGCGAGGGCGTCACCTTCTCGGCCGCCGTGCCCACCGTCTGGCAGATGCTGCTGCAGCACCTGCGCGAGTCCGGCGCCAAGCTGCCGGTGCTGAAGAAGGTGGTGATCGGCGGGGCGGCCTGTCCCGAGCACATCATCCGCGCCTTCCACGACGACTACGACGTCGAGGTGGTCCATGCCTGGGGCATGACCGAGACCTCGCCGGTCGGCACGCTGTCGGTGATGACCGACGAGCTGGAAAAGCTGCCCTACGACCAGCAGATGCCCTACCGGCTCAAGCAGGGCCGGCCGCCGCTGGGCGTCGAGCTGAAGCTGACCGACGACGCGGGCGTGCGCCTGCCGCACGACGGCAAGAGCTTCGGCAACCTGAAGATCCGCGGCCCGATCATCGCCGCCGAGTACTTCCGGGGCGCGGGCGGCAAGATCCTCGACGAGGAGGGCTTCTTCGACACCGGCGACGTGGCCACCATCGACGATCACGGCTTCATGCAGATCACCGACCGGGCCAAGGACGTGGTCAAGTCGGGCGGCGAGTGGATCAGCACGATCGACATCGAGAACATCGCCCTGGGCCATCCCAAGGCGGCGATGACGGCGGTGATCGGCGTGGCCCATCCCAAATGGGACGAGCGGCCCATCCTGTTGGTCAAGCTGAAGGACGGCGAGACCGCCACCAAGGAAGAGTTCCTCGATTTCCTGCAGGGCAAGATCGCCAAGTGGTGGATGCCCGACGACGTGGTCTTCGTCGACGACATCCCGCTGGGCGCGACCGGCAAGATCGACAAGAAGCTGATCCGCCTGCGCATGAAGGACTATGTGCTGCCGGGCCTGGCCGTCGCGACCATGGCTGAAGGAGCCGCCGAGGTCGCGGCCGAACCCGACGCTGAACCCGAGCCGCCGCCCGCCACCCTGGCCGCCGCGGACGGAGCCCAGGCCGAGCGGATCTATGCGCCCGAGCCCGAGGAGCCGCTGTCGGAGCCGCCGCCTCTGCCCGACCCGCAGGTGGTCGAGGCCCTGGCGCATGCCGAGGCCGCCGCCGCGCTCGAGCCGAAGGCGGCTCCGGCCGTGGCGGCGTCGACCGGACCCGAGGCCGAGCCCCTGTTCGAGCAACGCGGCCAGGAGGAGCACTTCCCCCTGGGCCCGCTGACCCCCGCGCCGACGCTCGCGCCGGTGCCGGAAGAGGCCTTCCACGCCAAGCCGGTGTTCGTCACCGAAGAGGCGCCGTTGGCCATGCCGATCGTCCCCAGCCGCAAGGGCAAGAAGGCCAAGGCGGATAAGGCGGATAAGGCGGATAAGGCCAAGGGCGGCGGCTTCACCGGCGGCGTGCTCGACCTGGTCGTGCTGATCGCCCTGGCGCCGGCCCTGCTGGTCGCGGCCGGCGCGCTGGGCG
>NZ_JBFTZS010000514.1:0-2991 GCF_056406675.1 Caulobacter sp. P1_B12_2
CTAGCCTTTCAATCCACCCTGCCAATCGCCGCCTCGGCCTCGCTCATGATCCGCCTCACGATCTCCCCCGCCGGCAGCACGTCCCGGATCCCTCCGGCGCTCTGCCCCATGGCGAAGCACGACCGATCCGGATCCAGCCCCTCGATCTGACCGCCGATGCCGCCCATGGCGCCGGCCTGGATCGAGGCGATGGCCTGTTGCGGGAATGGCTGGATATCGGTCGGTCGCGCTTCCCAGTCGTCGACCCAGGCGTTCTTGCGCACCCGCATCGGCTTGCCGGAATAGGACCGGGTGCGGATGGTGTCCTCGTCGGCCGCCTCCAGCACCGCCTGGCGATAGAGGTCGCCGGCATGGGCTTCGGTCGAGGCGATGAAGCGCGTGCCCATCCAGACGCCCTGGGCGCCCAGGGCCAGGGCCGCCGCAAGGCCGCGTCCGTCGTACAGGCCGCCGGCCGCGATCACCGGGATGTCGACCGCGTCCACCGCCTGGGCGACCAGCGGCAGAGTCCCGACCAGGCCGGTGTGGCCGCCGCCCTCGCCGCCCTGGCAGATCACCGCGTCGCAGCCGGCCTGCTGGGCCTTCACGGCGTGCTTCACGGCCCCGCAGACGACCATGACCTTCAGCCCCGCCCCCTTCAGCCGTTCGATGATCGGCAGGGGCACGCCCAGGCCGGCGACGAAGGACGAGGCCCCGCCCTCGATGATCGCATCGACCGAGCCCGTCAGGGCGTCGGGCGTGGCGGCCAGCAGGTCGACGCCGAACGGCTTGTCGGTCAGGTCGCGGACCTGGGCCATCTGCAGGCGGATGAAATCGGGACTGGTCCCGGCCATGCCCAGAACGCCATAGCCCCCGGCGTTGGACACCGCCGCCGCCAGCGGCGCATAGGAGACCCCGCCCATGCCGGCCAGCAGGATCGGATGCTCGACGCCGAGCAGATCGCACAGCGGGGTGTGAAGGGTCATTGGGTTTCCTCCTTTTTCAGGAGGATGAGCTTGGTTGGGCGGGGCGCAAAGCGTGCCGCGAGGGCAGCCCAAGACCTATCAAATCAATCCGTCTTCCGGGCCTTGTGCCCGGAACCCCTTTATCCGTCGCAGTGCGGGGGTGTGGCGCGCCAGCGCGCCAAGGCGCTTCACCGTCGGCTTAACGAGGGGTTCCGGGCACAAGGCCCGGAATGACGGCTAAAAAGGGAGTGGAAACCTAGTCCCGCTTGAGCACGTCCGGCTGGACCTCGGCTTCCGACGTCCAGAAACAGGCCGCCATCGAGGTCAGGATCATCGCGATCAGGGCCAGCATGCCTCGGGGCGGAGTCAGGCTCACGATGTCTTGCGGGGTCATCTCTCGTTTCCTCTGGCGACGCCCAAGTCTGATGCCCGGGCTGTCGACAGGGAAAGCTTCTCACCGGCCCCGAGGTTCCGCAAGTCCCTTATTTCTAAAGAGATTTCATGGACCACGCCGTCCAGTTTTCATCCCGCCTCAGAAGATCGAATAGGCCCCGTCGATCACGAAGGTGTCGCCCGAGTGGTAACTGGACGCGCCCGAGGCCAGATAGACCGCGATGCCGCCGAAGTCGGCCGGCTCGCCCCAGCGCCGGGCCGGCACGCGGGGGATGACCTTCTCGGCGAAGGCCGGGTTGTCCTGGGCGCCCTGGGTCATGTCGGTGGCGATCCAGCCCGGCAGGATGGCGTTGGCCCGCACGCCGTAGCGGGCGTGCTCGACGGCCACCGACTTCATCATCGAGATCACCGCCCCCTTGGTCGCCGCATAGGCCTGGTTGCGGGCCGCGCCCTCGATGGCGGCCAGCGAGGCGACGCCGACGATCGAGCCGCCCGGATCGCCGCCCTTGGCCCGCTCGACCATGTGGCGGCAGGCCTCGCGGAAGGTGAAGAACACCCCGTCCAGATTGACCGCCAGGGTCTTGCGATAGATCTCGGTCTTCATCTCCACGAAGCTGGGCGCGCCGTAGCCGACCCCGGCGTTGGCGAACACGCTGTCGACCCGACCCAGGGCGGCCACGGCCTCCTCCATGCCCTCGCGGACCTGGTCTTCCTGGGAAACGTCGACCACCTGGGCCTTCACCCGGGTCCCGTGCTTGAGCAGCTCTACCTCGGCGGCCTGGTTGCGCTCGGCGTTGCTGCCCCAGATGACGATGTCGGCCCCGGCCTGGGCCAGGGCGCCGGCCATGCCCAGCCCGATGCCGCGATTGCCGCCGGTGACCAGGGCCACGCGGCCGGTCAGGTCGAAGGGTTTGTAGGCCATGGCGTTTCGCTCCCGAACGTTTGTTTAAGGGGAGCGGTTGTGGGGGCCGACGTCAAGGGCCGTGGCGGCCAGCACTTGCCCCCTACGGATCGCTTCGCGATCGTCTTCCCCCAGGAGGGGGAAGAGGTGCGTCCTCCGCCACCTATGGGGGCGGACAGGCGGCGAAGCCGCCAGGTGGGGGCAAGTTAGTGAGCCGCTATGCCCCAAACCGCTCGAACGTCTCGGCGATCACCTTGCGGGTGACGTCCCACTCGACCATGGCCAGCGCCTCGTCCAGCGACACGAACCGCGCCTCGGCGGCGTCGTCGCCGGCCACCGGTTCGCCCGACACCCACCGCGCRGCGTAGTCGATCATCACGTAGTGCCGTGTCGTCTGGCCGGTCTCGCGCGAGGTGAACAGGCCGTCGACCACATCGACCAGACCCAGCAGTTCGGCTTGAACCCCCGTCTCCTCGGCCAGCTCGCGCAAGGCGGCGACCATCGTGGTCTCGCCCCACTCCAGGCGGCCGCCGGGCAAGCTCCACTGTCCCAAGCGGGGCGGGGTGCCGCGCTTGATCAGCAGGACCTGGTCGCCGCGCAGGCAGACGACGCCGACGGTGGCGACGGGGTGCTCGGAGGCGGCGGGCTGGACGGATTGGAGGGAAGCGGAAACCATGGCGGTCAGATAAGCCTCGGACGCGTCGAGTGGAAGGCCCTCGGTCCGGGGACATGCCCTTGCGGCGTGTCCCCATCAGC
>NZ_JBFTZS010000515.1:0-2986 GCF_056406675.1 Caulobacter sp. P1_B12_2
CGATCACCGACRCCGACGGCGGCGGCTACCTCATCGGCGCCACGGTGCAGATCACCGGCGGCACGTTCACGTCCAACGAGGCCAGCACCGCCGACGACCATCTGGGCTACAGCGCCAGCAAGCAGATCGCCGGCCTGATCTCCGGCACCAGCATCACGGTCAGTTGGAACGCGGCGACCGAGACCCTGACCCTGAGCGGCTACGACACCTTCGCCCACTACCAGAGCGTACTGGCCGCGATCACCTACTGGGCCACGGGCGACAACCCGACGAACTACGGCGCCAACACCAGCCGCACCCTGACCTGGACGATCAATGACGGCACGCTGGGCGTGCTGGCCGGGTCGGTCAACAGCGGCACGACCACGATCAACCTCACGGCGGTGAACGACGCGCCGGTCAACGGCACGGTCTCCAGCGCCACCGGCAACGAAAACACCGACATCGCCGTCACCGGCCTGCAGATCAGCGATGTCGACGCCAATCCGGCGTCCGCCACCGTGACGGTCACCCTGAGCGTGACCAAGGGCGTCCTGACCCTGCGGACCAACGTCGCCAGCGGCCTGACGGCGGGCAACGTCGCCAGCAACGGCACCGGCTCGGTGACCGTCACCGGCACGATCAACGCGATCAACACCACCCTGGCGGCCAGCAACGGCCTGCTGTTCCACGGCAACACGAACGTCAGCGGCGCCGACACCCTGACCGTGGTCACCAGCGACGGCGGGGCCACCGGCACGGGCGGTGCGCAGAGCGACACCGACGGCTACACGATCACCATCATCGGGATCAACGACGCCCCCGTCGTGTCCGGCGACGGCACCGAGGTCCTGGCCGCGACCAACGAGGAGGCGGCCAACGCGGCCCTGACCAATACGGTCTCGTCCCTGCTCTCCGGCCAGTACAGCGACCCCGACACCGACGTCTTCGCCGGGGTGGCGGTGACCGTCAACGGCTCCAGCGCCGGCGCCGGCCAGTGGCAATACTATAACGGCTCGACCTGGGTGAACATCGGCGCGGCCTCGACCGCGGCGGCGGTGACGATCGCCGCCAGCGCGCCGCTGCGCTTCCTGCCGGCCACCGACTTCAACGGACCGGCGCCGACCCTGACGGTCAAGCTGGTCGACGCCTCGGGCGGCGCCCTGACCAACGGCGCGACCGTCAACACCACCACCAGCGGCGGCACGACGCAGTACAGCAGCGGCACGGTCGTGCTCAGCCACCCGGTCACCGCCGTCAACGACGCGCCGACCGTCGCGGGCGGGTCGACCGTGAGCCTGACGTCGATCGGCRAGGATTCCGCTCCGGGCGGCGGCCAGACGGTCTCGACGCTGTTCACCAGCCACTTCTCGGACGCCAAGGATCAGGTGTCGGGCGGCTCGTCGGCCAACGCCTTGGCCGGCGTGGCGGTGACGGCCAACGCGGCGACCGCGGCCCAGGGCGTCTATCAGTATTTCGAGGGCGGCGCGTGGCATGACCTGCCCGCCGTTTCGACCGCCAGCGCGTTCGTCCTGGACGCCAGCACCCTGGTGCGGTTCGTTCCGGCGGCCGACTACAACGGCACGGCGCCGTCCCTGACGCTTTCGATGATCGAGGATTCGTCCGGCGCGGTGACCACGGGCGCGACGGCCGACCTGACCACGACCGGCGGCACGACCCAGTACAGCGCGGCCTTGACGCTGAACGTCGTGGTCACCGCGACCAACGACGCCCCGGTCGCCACCGGCTCGGCCACCCTGAGCGCGGTCAACGAGGACGCCGCCAATCCCGCCGGTGCGGCCGTATCGAGCCTGTTCACCGCGAACTTCAGCGATATCGACGGCAACGGCCTGGCCGGCGTCGCCATCACCGGCAACGCGGTCTCGAGCCAGGGCGTGTGGCAGTACTTCAACGGCTCCTGGCAGGCGATCGGCTCGCCCAGCGAGGGTTCGGCCCTGCTGCTGGCCGCGGGAACCCTGGTCCGCTTCCTGCCGGCCGCCAATTTCAACGGCGCGGTTCCGGCCCTGACGGCCTATCTGATCGACAATTCCGCCGGCGCCCTGACCACGGGCAACACGCTGGACGTCAGCGTCAACGGCGGCCAGACCCGGATCAGCGACAACAGCGTCAGCCTGRCCACCAGCATCACGGCCGTGAACGACACGCCCGCGGTCCCGGGCACGGCGACGACGGTCGGCGCCACCGAACAGACGGCGGCCACCCTGCTGGGTTCGGTCACCGTCTCCGACGTCGATCTCGACCTCCGTAACGGCGGCAACGGCGACTATGGCGGCGCCAGCTTCACGGTTCAGCGCGCCTCGGCCAACGCCGTAGACACCTTCGCCTTCGGGGCGGGCGGGCTGTTCACGGTCAGCGGCGGCAACCTGCAGGCCGGCGGGCAGACCTTCG
Source organism: Caulobacter sp. P1_B12_2 (assembly GCF_056406675.1). Classification (NCBI taxonomy): domain Bacteria; kingdom Pseudomonadati; phylum Pseudomonadota; class Alphaproteobacteria; order Caulobacterales; family Caulobacteraceae; genus Caulobacter; species Caulobacter sp. P1_B12_2. The sequence goes on from NZ_JBFTZS010000515.1 coordinate 2,389, forward strand.
CCACCTTCACCAGCACCGGCGGCGTGCTGACGATCAGCTTCACCAGCTCGGCCACGACCGCGACCACGGCGCTGGTCAACGACGTCATCAACCACATTCGGTACACGAACGTCAGCGACGCGCCGGCCTCCAGCGTGACGCTCAACTACGCGCTGAACGACGGTTCGCCCGGCGCCGGCCAGGGCTCGGGCGGCGCGGCCTCGGCGGGCGGGGCGGTGATCGTCAACATCACGGCCGTGAACGACGCCCATACCGGCGGCGCCGGCATCACCGGAACGGCGGCCGAGGACCAGGTCCTGACCGCGACCTCGACTCTGGTCGACGTCGATGGCCTGGGCACGCTGCACTATCAGTGGCAGCACGACGTCGGCGGCGGTTACGTCAATGTCGGCGCCGACCAGTCGACCTACACCCTGGGCGACGGCGACATCGGCGGCGTGGTCCGCGTGGTGATCTACTACACCGACGCCGGCGGCACGGTGGAGTCGGCGACCAGCGCGGCGAGCGCCGTGGTCACCGCGTCCAACGACGCTCCGACCGGCGGCGTGTCGATCACCGGCACGGCGACGGAAGACCAGATCCTCTCGGCCGACACCTC
>NZ_JBFTZS010000516.1:0-3251 GCF_056406675.1 Caulobacter sp. P1_B12_2
CGGGCGGTGACGCGCTCGCGGTCCGGGACCAGGGGCGTTGCCCTGGCCCGCCCGTCGGAGGCTTCAAGGCGGCGAGGCCCTAACAGGGCTCAGCGTCGCGGGCTTCCGGATAACGATGGCGCGAGGCGCTCGTCTTCGTCGAAACGGTACTTACTATAAAGCTATTCCGGGCGAGGCCCGGGCGCTTCGCACCCTCCCCAACAGCTCAGCGGGTTTCCGCGTGAGGACGAAAGACCGTGCCGGCTCACACTTGCCCCACCTGTCGGCTTCGCATCCTCCACCCAGAGGGGGCGGAGAATGCGCACGGCCCTCTTCCCCCTTTTGGAGGAAGACGACCGCGAAGCGGTCCGTAGGGGGCAGGTATCGCCGCGCGGCTTTCGCCCATCACAGTTTTTCTGACCCCTCCGTCCGACTAACTCAATTGACCCGACCGGCCGTGTAGGGATTTAAGCCGCTCCAGCTTCACCACGCTCGTCGCCGATTTCACGGCTTTGCGCGTTCTTGTTTTCATGGCTCCGTTTGACGAGCCGACGCGGATGCTGGACGACGATCACCCGATGACCGCCGAGACGATTTCCGCACCCGCACGCTCATCGAGGCGGCCGCTGTTCCGCCGGCGTTCGGCGATTCCGGGCTTCGGCCTGACCCTGGGCGTGACCCTGACGATCCTGTCGCTGATCGTGCTGATCCCGCTGTCGGCCGTGGCGATCAAGGCCTCGGCCCTGTCGCCGGCCCAGTTCGTGGCCGCCGCCTTTTCAGAGCGCGCCATGGCGGCCTATAGCCTGAGCTTCGGCGCGGCCTTCGTGGCGGCGGTGATCAACGGGGTGTTCGGCGTCCTGACCACCTGGGCCCTGGTGCGTTACGAGTTTCCCGGCAAGGCGGTGATCAACGCCCTGGTCGACCTGCCGTTCGCCCTGCCCACCGCCGTGGCCGGCATCGCCCTGGCCACGCTCTATGCCCCCAACGGCTGGGTCGGGCAGTACCTGACGCCTTTGGGAATCAAGGCCGCCTACAACCCGGTCGGCGTCACCATCGCCCTGATCTTCATCGGCCTGCCGTTCGTGGTCCGCACGCTGGAGCCGGTGATGCGCGACCTGTCGGCCGATGTCGAAGAAGCCGCGGCCAGCCTGGGCGCCGACCGCGTCGCCACCATCGCCCGGATCATCCTGCCGGCCCTCGGTCCCGCCTGGCTGACCGGCTTCGCCCTGGCCTTCGCCAGAGGGGTGGGCGAGTACGGCTCGGTGATCTTCATCGCCGGCAACATGCCCTACAAGTCCGAGATCGCGCCGCTGCTGATCATCATTCAGCTGGAGCAGTTCGAATACGCCAACGCCGCGGCCATCGCCCTGGTCATGCTGGGCGTCTCGTTCCTGATGCTGCTGGTGATCAACGCCATCCAGGCCTGGTCGCGGAGGTTCGTCTGATGGCCGTTCAGACCAAGGCGCAGTTCCGCCACCCGACCGACGATCCGCTGTGGGCCAAGGTCGTCATCGTCGGCCTGGTCCTGGCCTTCCTGGGCCTGGTGCTGATCCTGCCGCTGGCGGCGGTGTTCGCCGAGGCTCTGCGCAAGGGCCTGCAGCCGGCCCTCGACGCGATCGCCACGCCCGACGCCTGGGCGTCGATCAAACTGACCCTGATCACCGCCGGCATCACCGTGCCGTTCAACGCCTTGTTCGGCCTGTGCGCCGCCTGGGCGATCGCCAAGCACCACTTTCCGGGCAAGCCGCTGCTGATCACCCTGATCGACCTGCCGTTCTCGGTGTCGCCGGTGGTGGCGGGCCTGATCTACGTGCTGGTCTTCGGCCTGCAGGGCTGGTTCGGCGAGCGCCTGATCGACCACGACATCAAGATCATCTTCGCCATTCCCGGCATCGTGCTGGCGACGATCTTCGTGACCTTCCCGTTCATCGCCCGCGAACTGATCCCGCTGATGCAGGAGCAGGGCGTGTCGGAGGAGGAGGCCGCCGTCTCGATGGGCGCCTCGGGCCTCTACACCTTCTGGCGGGTGACCGCGCCCAAYGTGCGCTGGGGCCTGCTGTACGGCGTGCTGCTGTGCAACGCCCGGGCCATGGGCGAGTTCGGCGCCGTCTCGGTGGTCAGCGGCCACATCCGCGGCCTGACCAACACCATGCCGCTGCACGTCGAGATTCTGTACAACGAGTACGACTTCGTCGCCGCCTTCGCCGTCGCCGCCTTGCTTTGCCTGCTGGCGATCGTGACCCTGGTGCTCAAGAGCCTGCTCGAGATCGCCCAACCCGACGTCAAGCGCGGCGGCGGACACTAGAATGACCGGAACGAAGACGCTCCCATGACCATCTCAATCCGTTCCGTCGAAAAGAAGTTCGGGCGCTATCCGGCCCTGAACCACGTCGATCTGGAGATCGCCGACGGCGAGCTCGTGGCGCTGCTGGGCCCGTCGGGCTCGGGCAAGACGACCCTGCTGCGCACGATCGCCGGCCTGGAGTTCCCCGACGAAGGCCAGGTGCTGTTCGAGGGCCAGGACGTGACCTTCGCCTCGGCCGCCGCCCGCCGCGTCGGCTTCGTGTTCCAGCAGTACGCGCTGTTCAAGCACATGACCGTGGCGCGCAACATCGCGTTCGGCCTGGACGTCCGCAAGGGCAAGGACAAGCCGCCGAAGGCCGAGATCGCCCGCCGGGTCGAAGAGCTGCTGAAGCTGGTCGAGCTGGAGGGCCTGGGCAAGCGCTACCCCTCGCAACTGTCGGGCGGCCAGCGTCAGCGCGTGGCCCTGTCGCGCGCTCTGGCGGTGCAGCCCAGTGTGCTGCTGCTGGACGAGCCGTTCGGCGCCCTGGACGCCACTGTCCGCAAGTCGCTGCGCAAGGAGTTGCGCCGCGTCCACGACGCCACCGGCGTCACCACCATCTTCGTCACCCACGACCAGGAAGAAGCCCTGGGCCTGGCCGACCGCGTGGCCATTCTCAACGCCGGCCGCATCGAGCAGATCGGCACGCCGGACGAGGTGCACGACGCGCCCTGACCGCCGTGGCCGCGACCGCCGCCGACGGCCGCCGCCTCGAGATCAGCGCCTCGCGCGCCGAAGCCGCCCGGTTCGCCGGCGCGATCAAGATCGCGGCCCGCAAGAGCCACGTCTATCCGCTCTAGCGGGTCCGCGGTCCCGAGGACCTATTGCTGCTGCTGCTGCTGCTGCTGTTGACGCTGCTGCTGTTCGCGAATGGCGTCGGCGCTGGCCCGGCGGCGATTGGCCGAGCCGAACGGGGCCGAAGGGCGGGGCA
>NZ_JBFTZS010000517.1:0-2972 GCF_056406675.1 Caulobacter sp. P1_B12_2
GCCAGGTAGGGGTTCACGTGAGCCATTGGGAGGGGGTCCCCGAAAAGCAAAAAGGCCCGGAACACCGCTTGGCGTTCCGGGCCCTCTCGAAGCGGATGATCTAGTGCGGCGAAGCGCCGAAGATCACGTAGACGAAGGCGAACAGGAACAGCCAGACCACGTCCACGAAGTGCCAGTACCAGGCGGCGGCTTCGAAGCCGAAGTGCTGCTTGGGGGTGAAGGCGCCGTTCATCAGCCGGATGAGGCAGACGATCAGGAACAGGGTGCCGACGAACACGTGGAAGCCGTGGAAGCCGGTGGCCAGGAAGAAGGTCGACCCGTAGAGGCCCGAATTGGCGGCCGCTTCCGAGTAGAACAGGTGCTCGTGGTTGATGTGGCTGTACTCGTAGATCTGGATCGTCGTGAACAGCGCGCCGAGCAGGATGGTCAGGATCAGGCCCCACTTGGCGCCCTTGCGGTCGCCTTGCTGCAGGGCGTGGTGCGACCAGGTGATGGTCGTGCCCGACAGCAGCAGGGTCAGGGTGTTGACCAGCGGCAGGTGCCAGGGCGAGACGGCCTCGACGCCGGCCGGGGGCCAGGTGGCCCAGGCGGCGCGGACTTCCTCGATGCCCGACAGGGTGCGGTGATGGTGGAACAGGGCCATCTCGAAGAAGATCCAGAACCACGCMACGAAGAACATCACTTCCGAAGCGATGAACAGCACCATGCCGTAGCGCAGGCCGATCGAGACGACGGGGGTGTGGTCGCCGGCGTTGGCTTCCTTCACCACGTCGCGCCACCAGCCGAACATCGTGTAGAGCACGCCGGCGAAACCGGTCGCGAACAGCCACCACTGGCCCTTCTCGATGCCGAAGACGCCGCCCTTGATCCAGGCGATCAGGCCGATGGCCATCAGCGTGGCCGACAGCGACCCGACGAACGGCCAGGGGCTGGGGGGCAGAATGTGATAGTCGTGTTTAACGGCGCCGTGGGCCATGTGCGTGCTAACCCTTTAATCCCTCGAAGCGCGCCAGCCAGTTCCCCCGCCGACGCGCTATGTGTTGAACGCTATAGCGCCCCCGACGGCTTGCCGCCAAGGGGTTGAACGATACGCGGCGTCGTCGCCGCCTGTTTGGTCCCGGCCGCGTCAGGAACCGCCGGGAAGAACGTGTAGGAAAGCGTGATCTCCGACTTGCCCTTGGTCTCCGGATCGGTCGCGAAACCGGGGTCGACGAAGTAGACCACCGGGAACTCGACCGTCTGGCCGGGCTCGATCGTCTGGCTGGAGAAGCAGAAGCACTCCAGCTTCTGGAAATACGGCCCGGCCTGCTCGGGGACGACGTTGTACATCGCCCGGCCGGTCAGCGGCTTGTCGCTGGTGTTGGTGACCTTGAAGAAGGCCAGGCCGGTGTCGCCGATGCGGATGTCCTGGCTGACCTGCATGGCCTGGAAGTCCCAGGGCAGATTGCGGACATTGGCGTCGAATCGGATCTCGACCTTGCGGTCCAGCACCTGGGTCGGCTTGGCCACGGCCTTGCGCACCGTGCCGTCGAAACCGGTGGCCTGGCAGAACATCTTGTACAGCGGCACGGCGGCGTAGGCCGCGCCGACCATGCCGAAGAAGGCCACGCCGCAGATCATCGCCACCTTCAGGTGGCCGCGCCCCTTGGGCCGAGGTCCGACGCCGACCAGGTTGTCGGCTTCGATCTTCGCCCGGTCTTCAGGAGAAAGGATGGCTTCCGGCGACAGGTCGTCCTTAGAAGTGGGGCCCAACATTGCCTCCCAGCTTCACGACGGTGACCACGAACACCAGGATGACGAACGCCGCCAGGCCCAGGCCCAGGGCGATGTTGCGGCCGCCGCGCGCCTTGGCGGCGGGATCCATGTCCTTGCGGCTCATAGCGGCAGCTCCAGCACTTTAAGGCCCAGCACCGCCTCGGCCAGCAGGGCGGCGAACAGGGCGAACAGATAGAGGATCGAGAAGGCGAACAGGTTGCGCGCGTGCCGGGCGTCACCGACCGGCTTGCCGCGCTTGGCTTCAGTTTCGCCGACCTCGTAGAGGTCGCGGTCGGCGGGGCGCGGGTCGGCGGCGTCGCCGGCCGTGCTGGCGAACACCCGCCAGGCCAGGGTCAGGAACACCAGGCCGCCCAGGCCCGAGACCGCCAGATAAAGCCAGCCGCCAAGGCCGGTGAACACCGGGGCCAGGCAGACCGGGATCAGGGCCAGGGTGTAGAGCAGGACCTGCTTGCGGGTTTCCTTGGCGCCCTTGACCACGGGCAGCATCGGCACGCCGGCCTTGGCGTAGTCGGTGCTGATGTACAGCGACAGGGCCCAGAAGTGCGGCGGGGTCCACAGGAAGATGATCAGCACCATCAGCCAGGCGTTCAGCGGCGCGTGGCCCGTGGCCGCCGCCCAGCCGATGGCCGGGGGCAAGGCGCCGGCCAGACCGCCGATGACGATGTTCTGGGCGGTCCAGCGCTTCAGCCACATGGTGTAGACCACCGCGTAGAACACGATGGTGAAGGCCAGCAGGCCGGCGGCCAGCCAGTTGATCGCCATGCCCATCAGCATCACCGACAGCAGGCTCAGCACCACGCCCAGGGTGGCGGCTTCCTCGCCCTTGACCAGGCCCATCGGCACGGGACGGCCGCGCGTGCGGCGCATCTTGGCGTCGATGTCGGCGTCGTACCACATGTTCAGCGCGCCCGAGGCCCCGGCCCCGACGGCGATGCAGAACACCGCCACCGCGCCCAGCAGCGGATGGATGGGCGTGCGGGCGGCCAGCAGGCCCGTGAGCGCCGTAAAGACCACGAGCGACATCACCCGCGGCTTCATCAGCTGGAAATAGTCCTGCCAACGGGCGTGGCGGACCGCGGGGGTCGCCTCGTCTTCGGGGGTCAGGACATCTCCAGGAGTGAGGACGGGAGAACGGGCCATTTTACTTAAGGGTCTTCAGGTCTTGATGGGCGAAGGGCGCGGGCTGGATTCTCATC
>NZ_JBFTZS010000518.1:0-2955 GCF_056406675.1 Caulobacter sp. P1_B12_2
CCTTGCGGGCGACGGCGGCCAGCTCGCCGCACGCCTTGGCGCGGTCGCGGACCCGGCGGATCTCGGCGGGGTCGTCGCTGGCTTCGAGGATCGCCCAGGCCGCGTCGAGGGCGGCCATGAGCTTGGCTTGCAGGGCCTGGCACCAGGCGGGGATGTTGGTCTGGGTCATGCGACCAGTGTGCGGCCGTCCTGGAGGGTGGGGATAGGAAACGTGCGTTTTTGTGTAGCGCGTTGAATTCGTTGAGCGCGGGATCGAAAATCGCGGGGATAGACGCCCTCTTTCCTTCCCCCGTGATGGGGGAAGGTGGCCCGCGAAGCGGGTCGGATGGGGTGAACGCGCAGCGTTCCCCGCTCCGCCGGCTCAGCGGTCACCCCCATCCCCGACCCTTCCCGCAAGGGGAGAAGGAAGACGCAGGCCTGTGGATAACTTTGACCTCTACCGCGACGGCAGGGCGTCGATCAGGTGGCAGGACTTGCCGGCCGTGATGGTCTCCAGGCCGATCACGTCCAGCCCGTTGCCGTCCTCGCCCTGGATTTCGACATACTCGCCGATCACCTCGACATAGACCGGGGCCTTCAAGGTCTTCAGCCGCTCGCGCAGCTTGGCGACCGGCTTGTCGGCCTCGCCCGTACGGTCGCGCAGGACGTAGCGATTGGCGACCAGGTCGCAGCGGGTCAGGATGAGCTGGTCCTTCTGGATATCGACCGTGCCGATGAAGAGGTCCTGGGCCAGGGCCGATCCGGCGGTCGCCAGCACGGCCAGGGCGTAGAGCGCGGCGAGGGTCGGTCTAGCGGGCATTTTCGATCATCTCGAACGTGTAGCTGCAGCCCGCCAGCGTCTTGCCCGGATGGGAGGTGACGGTGGAGACGTTGAGGGTGACGCGGGTCTTGTAGGTGAAGCCGCCGGCCTCGCCCTTGTCGGTGGTGGTGGCGATCTCGCGCTCGCCGAGGAACTTGGCCGGGATGTCGATCGCCGGCTGGATCTCCAGCTGCCGGGCCAGCGGATGCGGGTCGGCCTCGTCGAGCACCGCCATCGGGCCGGAGCTGTTGAACACGATGTGGCGCGTCTGGCGTCCGAACACCGTGATCGGCGCTTTCAGCACATAGGCCTTGAGCATGAAGTTGGCGGTCTTTTCCTCGGTCAGCCCGAAGCGGGCGCGCGCCTGGACCGCCTCGTCGCCGACCAGCCAGAAGGCCAGGGCGTTGTACGACGGCACGTCGTAGGTGCGGCATTCGATCAGCTTGGCCAGGTCGATGGTCGCCGGATCGAAGTCCGCGTCGTCGCGGGCCCAGGCCGAAGCCGGCGCGAGACAGGCCGCCGCGATCAGCGCGACGCACAGCGATTTTATCATGTGGGGACCCCGGCCAACGCAACCTGACAGGGACTACGTGCGGGTTGCGGTGAAGGTTCCGGCGACGGCGCCGTTTCAAACCGCCTACCCCAGACCCCCGACTCCCCGCTAGAACCTCTCCATGACCCAAGCCTCTCATAAAGGCCGCGTGCTCGTCCTCGCCGGATCGGATTCCGGCGGCGGGGCGGGGATCCAGGCCGACATCAAGACCATCACCGTCCTGGGCGGCTATGCGGCCACGGCGATCACCGCCGTCACCGTGCAGAACACCCTGGGCGTGACCGGCGTGCATCCGATCCCGCTGGACATCGTCGAGGCCCAGGCGCGCGCCGTGCTCGACGATATCGGGGCCGACGCCTTCAAGACCGGCATGCTGGGCGACGCCGCCACGGTCGAGGTCGTGGCCCGGGTGCTGGACAGCGCCAAAGGCGCGCCGGCCGTCATCGACCCGGTGATGATCGCCAAGGGCGGCGCCTCGCTGCTGGCCCAGGAGGCGATCGGCGCGCTGAAAAGTCTGCTGATCCCCCGCGCGGCCCTGCTGACCCCCAACGCGCCCGAGGCCGCGGCCCTGACCGGCCTGAGCGTAGAGACCACCGACGACCTGCGCCGGGCCGGCGAGGCCCTGTTGGAACTGGGCGCCCAGGCGGTGCTGATGAAGGGCGGCCATGTTGACGGCGAGCGGGTCGTCGACCTGTTGATCACCCGCCAGGGCGAAACCGCCTTCGAGGGCGAGCGGATCGAGACCCGCCACACCCACGGCACCGGCTGCACCCTGGCCAGCGCCTGCGCCACGGGCCTGGCCCAGGGGATGAGCCTGACCGAGTCGGTCGCCCGCGCCTGGAACTATGTCCACGAGGCCATGCTGCGCGCGCCGGGGTTCGGCGCGGGCCATGGGCCGCTGGACCACGGCTGGCCGGTCCACCGGGAAGGGCGCAAATGAGCGATCTCGAAGCCCGCCTCGTCGACATCATCCACGGCGTGCCCACCACCATGCAGGTGCTGCGGACCGTCCGCGACCTGGACCTGCCCGACGCGATGATCTTTTCCGGCGCGATCTACCAGCCGGTCTGGAACCACCTGACCGGCCGGGCGCCCGACTACGGGATCAAGGACTACGACGTGGCCTATCACGACGATTCCGACACCTCGTACGAGGCCGAGGACGTGGTGATCCAGCGCGTGGCGGCCCGATTCGACGAGCCGCTGAAGAGCCTGGTCGAGGTGCGCAACCAGGCTCGCGTCCACCTTTGGTTCGAGAAGAAGTTCGGGGCCGACGAGCCCTATCCGCCGCTGCTGACCAGCGCCGACGCCCTGAAGCGCTTCGTGGCCACGGCCTTCTGCGTGGGCGTGCGGATGGAGGCCGACGACAGCCTGTCGGTGTTCGCGCCGTTCGGGCTGGACGATCTGTTCGCCCTGCACCTGCGGCCCAACCCGTTGCGGGTGAAGGGCGCGGGCGGCTGGGAACGCACGACCGGCTCGGCCCAGGCGCGCTGGCCGGAGATCACGGTGGAGGGGGCTTAAAACGACTGTCATCCCGGACAAGCGCGCAGCGCGCAGATCCGGGACCGACGCGTGAACTCAGAGCTTCCGGCGGTCCCGGATC
>NZ_JBFTZS010000519.1:0-2951 GCF_056406675.1 Caulobacter sp. P1_B12_2
TTCCAACGCTGGGCGAGCATGAACTCCTCGTCCTTGGGGAGCATCGGGAACTTGCGGATTTCGGTGAGATAACGCGACAGGCCGCCGCCAGGTCCCGATCGCCCAGCATCAGGTTCGACAGCCACAGGGTCAGGCAATCGACCACCACGACGTCGCCGGCGCCCAGGCCGCCCAGCGCCTCGACCAGATCCAGCGGAGCCTCCAGGGTCGTCCAGGCCGGTCCACGATCCTCACGGTGCCGTTCGATCCGCTCGGCCATCTCCGAATCGAAGGCCTGCGCCGTGGCGACCATGACCAGCCGGCCGCCGGTTTCCACGCTCAAGGCCTCGGCCGCACCCTGGGCAAAGGCGCTCTTGCCGGATCGGGCTCCGCCCAGAACGAGGGTAAAGGGCAAGACGTTCTCCAGATTGCCCAGTCAGATTGACCGTGTGCGGCGCAGCATATAGTGCAGCTCTCGCGACAGGTTCCTCGAAAGAGGATGAAAAGGGAACTCGGGTGTGAAACCCGGGCTGCCCCCGCAACTGTAAGCGGCGAGCCCGCGTGTCATAAGCCACTGGCCTTTCTCTCCAAGAACAACTGGGGAGAGCAGCTGGGAAGGCGACACGCACCGGCATTGACCCGCGAGCCAGGAGACCTGCCCGTCGCAGTCGTCCTTCGTCCGGCCGGGGTGCGCCGTACGATGGGGTTCTTTCCCCCGAGGCGACATCGTCAGGCCGGTCCGAATTCTCGGGCCAGCCTTCGTTGCTGCGCACGGAGGATTTGAAAATGCGCTCGATTTCCGTCTTGGCCCTGGTGGCCGCCCTTCCCGTTCTCGCCTTGCCGAGCCAGGTGCTGGCCGCCGAGACCGTCGACGCGGCCAACGAGGTCGACCAGGTGGTCGTCACCGCCGGGCGCGCCGCCGACAAGCTGTCCGAAACGCCCGTCAGCATGACGGTGATCACCGCCGAGACCCTGCGCCAGCGCCAGGCCGTCGTGGTTTCCGACCTGCTGTCGCGCACCCCCGGCGTCACCGTCACCCGCAACGGCGGCGTGGGCGGTTCGACCCAGGTGCGCATCCGCGGCGCCGAGAGCGACCAGACCGCCGTGCTGATCGACGGCGTCAAGCTGAACGACCCGTCTTCGACGGGCGGCGGCTACAACTTCTCCACCCTGCTGGCCGGCGACGTCGACCGCATCGAGGTGCTGCGCGGTCCGCAATCCACCCTGTGGGGCAGCCAGGCCATCGGCGGCGTGGTCAGCATGATCACCAAGACCCCGGACGGCCCTCTTTCGGGCGACGCCACGGTCGAGGGCGGTTCGCGCGCCACGGCCTACGCCCGCGTCGGCGTTGGCGCCGGCGGGGCCTGGGGCGGCTGGCGCCTGGCGGCTGGGTCCTACACCACCGCCGGCATCTCCAACTTCAGCGAGGCCCGAGGCGGCAAGGAGAAGGACGGCTATCACAACAACGCGATCAGCGGCCGCCTGGACCTGAACGTGACCGACTGGGCCGCTCTCGACGCGCGCCTGTCCTACGCCGCCGGCCGCAACGAGTACGACAGCTCGCTGCCCGCCCCGCCCTATGCGCTGGGCGACACCGCCGACTACGGCAAGACCAAGGAGCTGGTCGGCTATGYCGGCACGCGCCTGTCCAACTTCGGCGGCGCGCTGAACAGCCGGATCGGCTACGCCTACACTCAGACCGACCGCGACAACTACGACCCCACATCGAGCGCGCCCAAGACCTTCGACTCGCGCGGCACCGACAACAGCCTGGAATATCAGGGCATCTGGACGATCAGCCCGATCTGGCGCGCGGTGTTCGGGGCCGAGACCGAGCGCACGTGGTTCCGCACCGCCTCGCCCTCGTTCAGCACCGACGTCGACCGCCACGCCACCGGCATGGACAGCATCTACGGCCAACTTCAGGCCAAGCTGGTCGAAGGCCTGACCCTGACGGGCGGCGTACGCCACGACGACCACGACACCTTCGGCGGCGCCACCACCTATCAAGCGGGCGCGGCCTGGAGCTTGAACGACGGCGCCACGGTGTTTCGCGCCAACTACGGCGAGGGCTTCAAGGCGCCCTCGCTGTACCAGCTGTACAGCGACTACGGGAACACGGCGCTCAAGCCGGAGGAAGCCAAGAGCTGGGACCTCAGCGTCGAGCACAGCCTCCTGGACGGCCGCCTGCGCGGCGCGATCACCTATTTCAGCCGCGACACCAAGAACCAGATCGACTTCCAGTCCAACAACACCCCGCCCAACTACGGCGGCTACGCCAACACGGCCAAGACCCAGGCCGACGGCGTCGAGGTGGAAGGCAGCTTCGAGGTCAGCGCGTTGCTGACCCTGTCGGCCAACTACACCAACATGGACGCGGTCAATAAGTCGGCCGGCTCCAACTACGGCAAGGATCTGAGCCGTCGGGCCGGCGAGACCGCCTCGGCGGACGCCGAACTCAGCCTCACCAACGGCCTGACCGGCGGCGTGACGGTGCAGTACGTCGGCCACAGCTTCAACAACGCCTCCAACACCCAGCGTCTGAAGAGCTATGTGCTGACCGACGTGCGGATCGCCTATCCGATCAACGACACGTTCGAGCTGTACGGCCGGGTCGAGAACCTGTTCGACCAGCAGTACGAGACCCTCACCGGCTACGGGACCCTGGGTCGCGGCGCCTTCGCGGGCGTGCGAGCCAGGTTCTAGCGATGGCGACGCCGGCGGCCTTCCTCGGCCACGGCGGACGCCTCGGGGCGGCGCGGACGGCATGGCCGGACGCGCCGGCGCCCTGGCTCGACCTGTCGACGGGGATCAATCCCTGCCCCTACCCGGTCCCGGCGCTCGCGTCGGAGACCTGGTCGCGGCTGCCTGATCCCCAGACCCTCCAGATCCTGGAGCAGGCGGCGGCCAAGGCGTTCGGCGTCGAGGATCCGGCCCGGGTCGTCGCGGCGGCCGGCAGCGAGGCGCTGATC
>NZ_JBFTZS010000520.1:0-2931 GCF_056406675.1 Caulobacter sp. P1_B12_2
GGCCTGCCTGGCTGCCGTGGCGCGGCCCGACCGGGTTAAGGCCATGGTGCTGATCGCCCCCGCGCCCGACTTCACCGAGAAGCTGATGGAGCCGGAACTGTCGGCCGAGGCCAAGGCGGCGATCGCCCGCGACGGCCGCTGGATCCGGCCTTCGGAGTATGACGACGGCGGCTATGCGATCACCCGCGAACTGCTGGAGGACGGGGCGCGCTGGTCGATCCTGTCGGGTCCCGTGCCGATCGACGTCCCCGTGCGGGTGCTGCAAGGCGGGGCCGACCCCGACGTGCCCTGGACCCACGCCCTGGAGCTGGCCAACGGCCTGACCTCGACCGACGTGGTCTTCACGCTGATCAAGGACGGCGACCACCGGCTGTCGCGGCCCCAGGACCTGGAGCGGCTGATGGGGGCGGTGGCCGAGGCGCGCGTCTTGGCCGAGCCGGTCGATGACGACCCGGTGGCCCGGCGCCTGGCGCGCGCCGCCCGCGCGCGCGCGGCGGGGCAGGTCTCGGCCGCGCCCTGGGCGGCGGCCGAGATCGGGCCGGAGGAGGACTAGCGGCCCGCCGCCAGGATCGCCGCCAGGCCTTCCCGGTAGGTCGGATATTTCGGCCGCCAGCCCAGCTCAGCCTTGGCCAGGGCGTTCGAGACGCGCTTGTTCTCGGCGTAGAAGCGGCGGGTGGCGGGCGACAGGCCCAGTTCGTTGAACGGCAGGTCGGGCGGCACCGGAACGCCCAGCAGGCTGGCGGCGTGCTCCATCACGTCCTGCGGCGGCGCCGGTTCATCGTCGACGAGGTTGTAGATCCCGCCCGCGCGGGGCCGGTCCAGCGAGGCCAGCAGGCCCGAGACGATGTCCTCCAGGTGGATGCGGCTGAACACCTGGCCCGGCTTGACGAGACGGCGGCCTTCGCCGGCCCGCAGGCGGTCCAGCGCGCTGCGGCCGGGGCCGTAGATGCCGGGCAGGCGGAAGGTGGTCACCGTCAGGCCCATGCCGCGTCCGACCTGGCGCCAGTCACGCTCGGCTCCCACGCGGCGCGCACCCTCGACCGACTGGGCCTTCAGGGGCGAGCTCTCGAACACCCAGCGGCCCTCGAAATCGCCATAGACGCCGGTGGTCGACAGATAGCCGATCCAGTCGGGAAAGGCCTGGGCCGCCGCCAGGGCGGGGATCACGGCCTCCAGACCGGGACAGCCGTCGGCGCTTGGCGGGGCGGTGATCAGCACGGCGTTGACGCCGGTCAGGGCGGCGGTCATCGCCGCGCGGTCGTCGGGATCGACGGGCTCGATTCCAAGGGCGCGCAATCGCGCCGCGCGCTCGACGTCGCGCGCCGTCCCGGCGACGCTCCAGCCCCTGGCCGTCAGCGCCTCGGCGAAAGCCCGGCCGACATAACCCAATCCGAACACGAACAGACGCAAGACGCTCAAGTCCCCGAAAAGAAGCGGCGATTGAGCATATGAAACCGAGGTTTGCGCAAGAGGAGTCCCAGCTCTCGCGCGAGGCGAATCGTCCCACATGCCCAATCACGGCAGTCATCCAGGACGGGCGCGCAACGCGAAGATCCGGGACGGCGCCTGAGCGCACGCGCTTCCGGCGGTCCGGGATCTGCGCCTCGCTGGTCCGGGATGACGGATATCCATGCTCGCGGTGTGTCCGACAGCCTTGGCCACAGGGGACGGACTTTCGCGTTGTCCACAATGACGCGGCCGAACCCGCGTCAGACCGCTTGCCAACCGCAGGGCGCTCTGCCATAAGCCGCCTCCTCGTCGCGGGGCGCTTTTTCAGCCCCGCCGATGCGGGCGTAGCTCAGTGGTAGAGCACAACCTTGCCAAGGTTGGGGTCGAGAGTTCGAATCTCTTCGCCCGCTCCATTCTCCGGTCTTCCGGGGGTGGAACGAGACCCGAAATATCCCGGATGCGGGCGTAGCTCAGTGGTAGAGCACAACCTTGCCAAGGTTGGGGTCGAGAGTTCGAATCTCTTCGCCCGCTCCAATTTCTCCCCCAAGAATTTGAAGTGACGCATCCGGTGGGCTCCTGTTAGCTCTACCGGGAACCCGTTGCGTGAGCCCGCCGTTCCTGACCGGCGATCACCTGCTCGGAGCGGGTGGACTGGGGATGCTGACGATGACCTATTTCAAGCTTGGACAAGCGCAGGCGGCCCGCATGGCGGCGCTGGCGACGGTGTTGGCCCTGACCGGAGCGGTTCAGGCCCAGGCGGCCCAGGCCAAGCCTCAATACCCGACCCGCAAGCCCGCGGCCGAGGCGCCGCCGGCGAAACCCCTGAAGCAGGTGACGCCGCCGTCGTCGTCGACGACGCCGGAAAACGCCGAGCCCAACGAGGGCGGCTGGACCGAGGTCCGCAAGAAGTCCGTGGACATCGGCACCCAGCCCGTGCGCGACGTCGGCATCATGAAGCGCCAGGTCCCGCCGATCCTGGTGAAGGCGCAGAACGATCCCTACAGCCTCAAGGGCCTGAAGACCTGCAGGCAGCTGGCCTCCGAGGTCACCGACCTCAACGTCGTGCTGGGCGACGACTTCGTGGTCGGCAACGAGGTCAAGGAAAACCGGGCCGGCAAGCTGGCCGAGGCCGGCGGCAAGACCCTGGTCAACACCATCATCCCGTTCCGGGGCCTGGTGCGCGAAGTCACCGGCGCGGCGCCCGCCGACCGCCGCCTGAACGCCGCCCTCGACGCCGGCTACGCTCGCCGCGGCTTCCTGCGCGGGGTCCACGCCAAGCAGGGCTGCCGGACGAAGTTCTAAGGCAGGCGCGGCGCCGGCGAAGGGGTTTCGCCCATGGCCGTCAAACGTCCGCCGGTTCCGTCCGAGACCGTCGAGCGCCTTCGCCGCATCTGCCTGGCCCTGCCGCAGGTCGTCGAGGAGAGCGCCTGGGTCGGGACGCGCTGGTGCGTGCGCGGCAAGACTTTCGCCCATGTGCTGATG
>NZ_JBFTZS010000521.1:0-2928 GCF_056406675.1 Caulobacter sp. P1_B12_2
CCGCTGCGCGAGGCGATGACCTGGATTCCCGGCGGCGTCTTCACGATGGGATCTGACGACCACTATCCCGAGGAGCGGCCGGCGCGGCGGGTTTCGGTCGACGGGTTCTGGATCGACCCCTCCCCCGTGACCAATCGGCAGTTCGCCCAGTTCGTGGACGCCACGGGCTATGTCACCTTCGCCGAGCTGCCGCCCAATCCCGACGACTATCCCGGCGCCGACCCGGCGGTGCTGGTCGCCTCCTCGATGGTGTTCACCCCGCCACGCGGGCCCGTCGACCTTCGACATCCCCTGCAATGGTGGGCTTTCGTCCAGGGCGCGGACTGGCGTCATCCGCATGGCCCGGGAAGCCACATCAAGGGGCTGGGCGACCATCCCGTGGTTCACGTCGCCTGGGTCGACGTCCTGGCCTATGCCGCTTGGGCGGGAGTCGAGATCCCCACCGAAGCGGAGTGGGAGCTGGCGGCCCGCGGGGGTCTGGACGGCGCCGAGTACGCCTGGGGCGACACGTTCCTGAGAGACGGCCGCCACATGGCCAACACCTGGCAAGGCGCGTTCCCGCACCAGAACACTCTGGACGACGGCTGGGCCAGGACGTCGCCGGTCGGCGCCTATCCGCCCAATGGCCACGGCCTCCAGGACATGATCGGCAACACCTGGGAATGGACGACGGACTGGTGGTCGACGCCTGACGCGGCGGGCGGAGCGCCCCGCTGCTGCGCCGCCAAGAATCCTAGAGGCGGGCTCGAGGCGGACAGCTGCGAGGCCGGAAGGCTTCCGATCCCGAGAAAGGTGTTGAAGGGCGGCTCGCACCTGTGCGCGCCCAGCTACTGCAAACGCTATCGACCGGCGGCGCGACACGCCCAGCCGATCGACACGTCGGCGTCGCATGTGGGTTTTCGCTGCATCGTCAGATCCCGCGCCTGAACCGCTCGGAGGCGACCATGACCAAAGTGCCACTACCGAGTTGGTCCGACACCTCGCCCAGGCGGAAGATCCTGGATTTCGTCGCGCGCGTGACCCGCCCCGGCGGTCGTGACTACGTCGCCCCCGCCGACCGTATCGCCGTGTTCGACAATGACGGCACTCTGTGGGTCGAGCATCCGCTTTACGCTCAGGGCATGTTCGCGCTGGACCGCGCCAGGCACATGGCCGCCTCGCATCCCGAGCTGGCCGCCAAGCCCGTGTTCCAGGCCTTCGTCAACCAGGACATGGCGGGACTGGCTGCTTGCGGCAAGCAGGCCGTGATCGAGCTGTTGCTGCACCTGCACGCCCACGCCACCGAGGAGGCCTTCGCGCTGGACGTGGCGACCTGGCTGGTGGAGGCCCGGCATCCGCGCTTCGACAGGCCCTATACCGCCCTCGCCTACCAGCCGATGCGTGAGCTRCTGGCCTATCTGGCGGCCAACGACTTTCGCAATTTCATCGTCACCGCCGGCGGAGTCGATGTCGTGCGGATGTTCAGCGAACAGACCTATGGCGTGCCGCGCGAGCGGGTGATCGGCTCCAGCGGCAAGACCGAATTCCGGCTCAATGGCCGCCGCGGCGAGATCCGCAAGCTGCCGGAGTTGCAGTCGTTCAACGAGTACGCGGAGAAGCCGGTCAACATCGCCTTGCACATCGGCCGACGTCCGGTCCTGGCGTTCGGCAATTCCGACGGGGATCTGGCGATGCTCGAATACACCGCCTCGGGTCCCGGCCGGCGGCTGCCCATGCTGCTGCATCATGACGATTCAGAGCGCGAATACGCCTATGACAAGGACACCCACGTCGGAAAGCTGGACGTGGCGCTGAGCACGGCGATCGAGCGGGGCTGGACAGTCGTCAGCATGAAAGACGACTGGTCGCGACTGTTTCGGGACAAGACCCTCTAGCCGGAGCCATGACCACGAACCACGGCCCGCCGACGTTGGTCGACGGGCCGAGACAGGTCAGGAAAGCCGTTGAGCGGCGCTACTTGCGGGCCGCCTTCTCGGCCGCGTTGGCTTCGGAGCGGGTGACGACGCCGTCGTGGTTGGTGTCGAACGTGGCGAACCTCGGGCCGTAGTAGGCGTCGATCTCGGCCGGCGTGACGAAGCCGTCCTTGTTGGTGTCCAGCACCTGGAAGAGCCCCGCCTTGCCGATCTTCGGCCAACCGTCGACGCCCTCCGCGCGCACCTCGTTGCGCACCTGCTCCGCGCCCCGGTCCCATTCGGCCTTGCTGACCTTGCCGTCCTTGTCCTTGTCGGCGCGCAGCAGGAAGGTTCGTCGGCTGTCCTGATATTCCTTCTGCGTCACCTTGCCGTCCTTGTTGGCGTCGGCGAGCAACTGCTGAGCGTCGGCTGCGGATGCCGACATGAGCGTCACAGCGGCGATGAGAACGAGTCCACGCATGTAAAACCTCCAGGAAATGGGGCCGCAGCCCCGGGGAAATCAGGGAACTCGACCGCCGTCAGAAAGCCTCGCCGACGTAGAAGTAGAGGGCCGAAGAGCCATCCCCGACCGCGTAGTCGATGCTCATGTTGACGTGGTACTTGGTGGAGGCCTCGAAGCGTGCGCCGATCCCGGCGGCGGGCAGCAGATCCCTGGTGTTCATCTTCGAGAACTCGGTGGACACCTCGCCGACGCCGACGAAGGCCACCGCGCCGAAGCGTTTGTAGATCTTGCGCCGCACCTCGGCCTGAACCGCGAACATGGCGTGGTCGCGATACTGCCCGCTGGTGTAGCCGCGAAGGTCGTTGCTCTGGCCGTAGTTGCACAGGTCGTAGAACGGCGCGCCGTCGCCGGATCGGCAGATTGACCCGCGCCAGGCCAGCACGGTCTTGTCGTTGACGGCGTGGTAGCCGTTCACCGCCCCGGTGATCCGCGGATAGTCGAAATCGCTGCCCAGCGCGTCGGCGGCCACAAGCCACTGGGCGTTGGCATAGACGCCCGACCGTGGATTGTACT
>NZ_JBFTZS010000522.1:0-2925 GCF_056406675.1 Caulobacter sp. P1_B12_2
CCCCTAGGCCTTGCCACGGCAGGGTCTAGGGAGCTGCGGGCGCCACGCGTTCCACTGCGGCCGCAGGGGGCGCGGGAGCCAGAGCGGCCTTTCCTGGCGACATCCGATCGAACACCTCGGGCGGTTGGCTGCGCAGCGTGTCCCTCAGACGTTCCATCGGCGCCTGACTTTCGGTGATCCGGCCGGTCCTGGGCCGGTCGATGTCCAGCGTCAGCAACAGCGAGATCGCCAGCAGCAGGAACAGGAACGCGGTCGCCCCGCGCCCTTCCTTGTTCGCGCCGGCATAGCCCAGCACCCCCGCCGAAGTGATCACATAAACGAACAGCACGAAGAACACCGTGCTCGGCACGCGGGCCAGCCGGGCGGCCTTCCGCGCGGAGTCCAGGTCGATCATGTTGTTCATGGTCTCCAGGTACGAACTGGAGAAATCCAGGCCCTTGATCGACGGCCAGGCCGCGAGCGTGGCGGTCCACAGGTCGGTCAGCATCTGGTCGTTCTTGACCAGCAGGGGCCGGGCCTGGCTGGGCGGCGCCTTGGCCAGGAGAAGGCGATTGTCGGTATAATCCACCAGCATCTGGCTGATGCGGGCGCGGTCGACGGGCTCCAGCATCTGGGTGCGCAGATAGGTGGTGCCGATGGCGTTGGCCTCCTCGAGCACCAGCATGCGCCGCGCCTCGAAGCGATCGACGGCCAGCGAAAAGGTGAAGCCCATCAGCAGGGCCAGTAGGCCCAGGGTGGCCGAGACGATGTAGCCCTCCTTGCCGCCATCGCCGTCGTCCTCGCGCTTGTCCTTCTTCTTGGCCACGCGCCGGTTCAACCATTCGCCGAACAGCGAAGCCGCGAACATGGTCGCCAGCAGGACCAGGCCGATCAGCCAGGACGGCGTGGTCTCCAACCAGCCGGCGAAACCGCCGGTCATCGCGCGAAGGCCTGGCGCTCGGTCGGGCCGACAGATTTTCCGCTAGCCATTTCCTGGATCTCCCGGCGGATCGAAAGCGTCGATCTTTCGACGCGACGCCGGGTTCCGCCATGGGGTGAATCCCTGGCGTCGTTAGTTCTTCCCCCGGATTCTCGCGGGTCCCCAAAAACCCGACTTATCTACCATAACGTTTATATATTGACGTCTCGCCCTTTGAGTGATCAGCCTGTGGCGAAGCTCGGGCCAGTGACGCACGGCGCAGCCTTGCGCGGACCCGGCCGGAAAATGGGCGGAGGGCGTGATGGAAATCTCGAAAACGGGACGTAAGATCGGCTGGCGGACGCTGGCCGCGGCGCTGGTCTGCCTGGCGGGCGGCGGGGCGCTGTTCGTGGCCAAGACGGTGGCCGCGCCGCCGGTCAAGTCGGCCGCGCCGGCCTATCTGGCGGCCTTTCCCAATTTCGCGCCCAAGCTGACGCCGCAGATGCCGGGCGACGTCGACATCGCGCTGAAAACGCGCCTGGAGAAGGTCCAGAAGTTCTCCGAGGTGCAGCGCGAGTTCGATCTCTATTCCTGGCAGATGTTCCTGTCGCTGAACTGGCCCACCAACAGCCAGGGCGTGGCCGCGCCGAAGCTGACCGACACGAAGTTCGGCCAGCCGCACTGGACGCTGTGGCACAATTCCAGCTCGATCTTCCAGACCGACGGCGCCAAGCCGGCCGCCTGCGGCGTGTCGCCCAAGGCGCGCACCCTGACCCTGTTCCGCGGCGACCTGGGCAAGCCGGTCAGCCGGGGACTGGCGCCGTTCTCGGCCCAGGCCGTGGCCAACGCCGATCCGCGCGCGACCCGCTTCCTGGGCGTGCTGTCGGCGGTGGGCGAGCTGAACGCGGCCAATCTCGGCGATCTCAGCGACATCAACCAGGCCTTCTCGGGCCCGATGCTCGATCAGAACGGCGAGTTCGTCTATTACGAGATCATGATCGACCCCAACGAGGTCGGCTATCTCTGTGACAACAGCCTCTACAACATCAACGGCCAGGTCGCCTTCTCCAAGGCCGGCGGCAAGGTGGCCATGCCGCTGGGCACGCCCGACAAGGACTGGAGCGGCTCGTTCGAGCTGAAGTTCGCCTGGCGGATCCTCAAGGCCGGCAAGGACGACTTCAGCCGCTTCCACACCAGCCCGGCGGTGATCATCGACCAGGGGCCGGACGGCAAGCAGCTTGAGCGCAAGGTCGTCGTCGGCTTGGTCGGCATGCACATCGGCCACAAGAGCACGACCTCGCCGCAGTGGATCTGGTCGACCTTCGAACAGGTCGACAACCTGGACGTCGACGCCGTCGCCCACCCCAAGCTGAACCCGTCGTTCGTCGATCCCAACTGCCCGATCTGCGCGGTCGACCAGCTGCCGCAGAAGGTGAAGGGCGTCTATCCGCGCGTCCCGACCCAGGCCTGGCGCGGCATCCCGATCCCCGGCGACAAGGTGGCCCTGAACCGCCAGGCCCAGGCGGCGCTCAAGGCCCAGGGCTCGGTCTGGCAGTACTACCAGCTGATCGACACCCAATGGCCGACCGATCCGACGGCGGGTCCCGCCCCGTGGAACGGCGGCCTTCCCAACGCCATCGTCAACAAGCCGGGCGGCAATCCCACCCCGGTGTTCCTGACCAATGTCACGATGGAAACCTACTTCCAGAAGGGCAATCAGGTGGCGTGCAACGGCGAGGAGCTGCCCAGCGGCCAGGACTGCCCCGCCTCGGGCGCCGCTCAGCCGCCGGTCTGGAACTCGGTGCTCAACAACCAGGGCAAGCCGGTGACGCCGGGCATCAACACCCTGACCTTCCAGACGGAAAGCTGCATGGGCTGCCATTCGTCGGCCGGGGTCTGGACGTCCTACGACCCCAAGTCCGGCAAGGGGAACCAGTCGGGCCAGCTGACGGCCGATTTCTCCTGGCTGCTCAGCCAGAAGGCCAGCTATCAGAAGTAATACTGTAAGAGCCGTCATCCCGGGCCTT
>NZ_JBFTZS010000523.1:0-2923 GCF_056406675.1 Caulobacter sp. P1_B12_2
GGGACGTCCCCTTGTCCGAGAGCTGTTGATGGCCGCCATCGAGGTCAACCCCGACCACGTCCACGAGTTCGTCGACGCCGAGGCCTTTTACGACTGGCTCTCGCGACATCACGACAGRCAGACCGAGGTCTGGATCAAGATCCACAAGGTCGGCTCGGGTCTGCCCTCGATCAACGCCAAGCAGGCGATCGACGTGGTGCTTTGCTGGGGCTGGATCGACGCGGTCCGCAAGGGTTTCGACGACCAGAGCTTCCTGCAGCGCTACACGCCGCGCGGCCGCAAGAGCATCTGGAGCCAGATCAACGTCGACAACGTCGCCCGCCTGGTCGCCGAAGGGCGGATGACCCCGCACGGCTTGCGCGAGGTGGAGGCGGCCAAGGCCGACGGACGCTGGGACCGCGCCTACGGCAGCGGCCAGGGCATGAAGATCCCCGACGCGTTGCAGGCCGCGATCGACGCGAGTCCCGAAGCCAAGGCCATGCTGGGAAAGCTGTCCGAACAGAACCGCTTCGCCCTGGCGTTTCGCACCCACAACATGAAGACGGAGGCCGGTCGCAAGAAGAAGATCGAGACCTTCGTCGCCATGCTGGAGCGCGGCGAGACGATCCATCCGCAAAAGAAGCGCTAGGGGAGGCGGCCCACCGCGCCGTCCCGCTGGACTTCTCCTGGCGAACGCGGCATAAGCGCCCCCTCGCGAAAGCCGGGACTCTACCGATGCGGCGTTGTGTAACGCCGCGCTAGACCCTATTTTGCGATAACCAAGGCTCATAGCCCGAGGAATTCATGGCCCGCGTCACCGTCGAAGATTGCGTCGAGAAGGTTCCGAACCGTTTCGCTCTGGTCCTGCTGTCCGCCCATCGTGCGCGCGGCATCTCGGCCGGCGCCTCGCTGCTCGTCGATCGCGACAACGATAAGAACCCCGTCGTCGCCCTGCGCGAGATCGCCGACGACGTGGTCGATCACGAGGGCCTCAAGGAACAGCTGATCACCACGCTGCAACGCGTGGATGAGCACACCGAAGCCGAGGAAGAGGCCGAAACCCTCGCGCTGCTGGCCGATCCCACCCACATGCAGATGAGCGAGCTCGAGCTCGTTCGCGCCCTGCAGAGCGACCGCGACGGCGGTCAGGAGGAGCGGTACTGAGCCCCGACGGCGCAGACCCTCTCATTCTCGAAGCGGCGCCCGCCGCCGCTCCTTCCGAACGCGCGCCCGATTCAGAATCGGGCGCGTCTTCGTCTCCGCCCGTCGCCAACGATGTCGCGCCGGCTCCGGCTCCCCAAACACCCCCGGGGAAGCCTCGCCAGAAGTTCCTTCGCCAGTACGAGCTGATCGAGCGCGTCCACGCCTACGATCCGACGGCCGACGAGGCCCTGCTGAACCGGGCCTATGTCTACGCCATGCGCATGCACGGCTCGCAGACCCGGGCCAGCGGCGACCCCTACTACGCCCACCCGATCGAGGTGGCCGGCATCCTCACCGAATACCGGCTCGACACCGCGACGATCGTCACGGCCCTGCTGCACGACGTGATCGAGGACACCCYGGTCACCAAGGAGGAGATCTCCAAGCTGTTCGGCGAGGAGATCGCCGAGCTGGTGGAGGGCGTCACCAAGCTGTCCAAGCTCGAGCTGCAGACCGAGCACACGCGCCAGGCCGAGAACCTGCGCAAGTTCATCCTGGCCATCTCCAAGGACGTCCGCGTCCTGCTGGTCAAGCTGGCCGACCGTCTGCACAACATGCGGACGCTGCATTTCATCAAGAGCCAGGCCAAGCGCGAGCGCATCGCCCGCGAGACGCGCGACATCTACGCGCCCCTGGCCCGCAACATCGGCTGTCATCGGATCTGTACGGAGCTGGAAGAACTCAGCTTCGAGCATACCAATCCGGTGGCCCGCACCGCGATCATCCGCCGGCTCGACACCCTGCGCGCCGAGCAGGGCGGTGCGGTGGCCCTGGTCAGCCAGGAAATCGCCGCGCGTCTGGAGTCGGCCGGCCTGCCGGCCCGGGTCTTCGGCCGCGAGAAGTCGCCCTATTCCATCTGGCGCAAGCTGCAGCGCAAGTCGATCGGCTTTTCGCAGATGTCCGACATCTACGCCTTCCGGGTGATCGTCGACAGCGAGGAAGACTGCTACCGCGCCCTCGGCGTCGTCCATCGCGCCTGGTCCAGCGTGYCCGACCGCTTCAAGGACTTCATCTCGACGCCGAAGCGCAACAATTACCGCTCGCTGCACACCACCGTGGTGGGGCCGCGCGGCATGCGCATCGAGATGCAGATCCGCACCGAGGCCATGGACCGGGTCAACGAAGACGGCGTGGCCGCCCACTTCCGCTACAAGGACGCCTCGTACGGCCTGGACCTGGAAGGCATGGAGGCGGCCGGCGGCCGCGATCCGCTGGCCAACCTGCGCCAGCTGGTCCAGGTGCTGGAGCACGGCGGCGACGCCGAGGAGCTGGTCGAGCACGCCAAGCTCGAGATGTTCCTCGACCAGGTGTTCGTGTTCACCCCCAAGGGCAAGCTGGTCAGCCTGCCGCGGGGCGCCATGCCGCTGGACTTCGCCTATGCGGTCCACACCAGTGTCGGCGACACCTGCATCGGGGTGAAGATCAACGGCGAGCTCAAGCCGCTGCGCACCCTGCTCAACAACGGCGACGTGGTCGAGGTGGTCCGGGGCTCCAAGCCCGTGGTGCCGCCGGACTGGCGGTCGYTGACGGTCACGGGCCGCGCTCGCTCCGCGATCCGGCGGCACATCCGCCAGACCGAGAAGGAAGAGTTCCTGCGCCTGGGCCGGGCTTCGGTGGAGCAGGTGTTCGAGCGTGCCGGCAAGAAGCTGAAGGACGTGTCGCTGCGGCCGATCCTGGAACGCTACGCGCTGGAGACGGAAGAGGCGTTGTTCGACGCCGTCGGCCGCGGCCGGGTCTCGCC
>NZ_JBFTZS010000524.1:0-2923 GCF_056406675.1 Caulobacter sp. P1_B12_2
ACCGGGTGCTGTTCCTGGGCGCCAGGCTGGACCTGGGCACCACGGCCTTCCAACGACAGGACTTCGGCGCCCAGGCCGAGCGGGTGATCATCGACATCGACCCCGGTGAACTGGCCAAGTTCGAAGGCATGTCGCGGACGCGCGCTGTCCGGGCCGATCTGAAGGCTCTCCCGGCCGCCGTCGCCGCGACCAGCGGCCAGGCCAAGGCCATGGACGCCGACTGGCTGGCGTGGTGCGAGGCGCGCCGGGCTGAGTACGCCGCCGATGAGCGCCAGCGGCTGACAGGCGACAGCCTCAACGTCTACGGCGTGGCCCAGCGCCTGTCGGCCTGGTCGCCGGGCAAGGTGTTCGCGCCCACCAGTTCGGGCTGGGCCATCGAGGCCTTCTTCCGCTTCTTCGCGCCGCGCGAGGACGCCCGGATCTTCTTCGGCGCCGCGCTTGGGGCCATGGGGCTGGGCCTGCCCCAGGCCATCGKGGCCAGCTTCGGCACCGACCGCCAGGTGATCTGCGTCGAGGCCGACGGCGGGCTGATGCTGAACCTGCAGGAGCTGGCCACCCTGGCCCACTATGCGCCCAAGGGCTTCGTGCTTTTCGTGCTCAACAACGACGGCTACGGCTCGATCCAGGCCTCCCAGGTTCGCCACTTCGGCGCCGAGGGCGGGGCGAGCAAGACCTCCGGCGTCTTCATCCCCGACTACGGCAAGGTCGCCGCCGCGTTCGGCCTGCGCTACCTGCGCATCGACAGCCTGGAAGCGCTGGACGCCCTGCTGCCGACCCTGGCCGCCGACGCCGCGCCGGTGTTCGTCGACCTGATGATCGACGCCACGGAGTCGCGCGGGCCGTCGGTGAAGACCGTGATCTCGCCGGACGGCAAGCTGTCGTCCACGCCGCTGTCGGACATCCAGTGGTAGGCGCGCCTTGAGCGAGATCGCCCGCCGCTGCATTTGCTGTGACGGCGACCGGCTTCGCAAGTCGCCGGCGATCCTGATGCCGTTCGTCGCCAAGCGGGTGTTCGACTGGGAGCCGGTCGAGATCACGCCGGACTGGGGCATGAAGACCCTGCGCCTGGGCATGGCCTATCCGCTGTGCAACTCGCTGCAGTGTCGCGATTGCGGCGTGCTGTTCCTGGACATGCGGTTCAGCGACGCGGAGATGGCGCGACTCTACAGCGGCTATCGCGACGCCGAGTACACGGCGCAGCGCGAGCGCTTCGAGCCGGGCTACGCGGCTCTCAACACCGCCTTGGCCGAGCGCGCGGCCTATCTGCCGCAGGTCGAGGCGATGATCGCCCCGCACCTGGCCGGGCCGCCGCATGTTCTGGACTGGGGCGGGGACACGGGCCTGAACACCCCGTTCCGAGGCGACGCCGCCAGCCTGTCGGTGCACGACATCTCGGGCCTGACCCTGGTCGAGGGCGTCGCCGCCGTCGATCGCGACGGTCTGGCGCGGGCGCGCTTCGACCTGGTGGTTTGCAGTAACGTGCTGGAGCACGTCCCGGGGCCGGCGGCCTTGCTGGACGACATCGCCGCGGTGGTGTCGCCGGAAACCCTGCTCTATCTGGAAGTGCCGCACGAGGCCTATGTCATCCAGAACGCCGGAGTCGACGATCTGGCGACCGGCAAGAAGTACTGGCACGAGCACGTCAACTTCTTCACCGAGACGTCGTTGCGGGCCCTGATCGCCCGCCAAGGCCTGACGATCGTCCAGTTCGAGATCCTCGAGACCGAGATCTACGGCCGCACTGGCCAGTTGTTCTGTCTGCTCTGCCGCAAGGCCTAGAGGTAACGGACCTGGCTGCGCGGATAGGTCTCGCGGAAGAAGTCGTCCAGCTTCGAGAATTGCGAGACCGTGCAGACGATCAGGCCGCCGTCGATCCGCGCGACCTGGGTCGGTTCCACGAACTGGAACTCGGCGCCTGGATCGGCCGCCAGGGCGGCGGCGTTGCGGTCGATCACCGCGATCACCTTGCCTTCCAGGCCGTGCAGCGGACCGCCCGGCAGCAGGCTGCGATGGAAGTTGTCGCCAAAGCCGTAGACGAAGAACTTTTGGTCCCGCAGTTCGGCCTGGACCGCCGCCCAGCGCGGCGCCTCGGCCTGTAGATAGGCCTCGATGGCGACCGGGACGGCCTGCTCGACCTGGCGGTTCTGCAGCACGACATATTGGGCCGGATAGAACTCGCCCAGGGCGTAGGGCATGCGGTAAGTCCCGCCGGCCACGACGTCAAAGCCTTGCGGCGCGATCTTCAGCAGCGCGCGCTGCGAGAAGTGATTGATGTGCAGCCGGTCGACGTAATAGGCGAAATGTGGCTGCGGGAACGTCCGATAGAGCTTCGGGTCCGGCGTCTCGATGTGGATCAGACCGCCGTCGCCGACCAGGTCGAACAGGTCCTTGATCTGATCGATATCGGCCATGTGCTCGACCACGTGGCTGAGGATCACCAGGTCGTGGCCGCTTTCCGGAAACCGGTCGCTGAACCGCAGGTTCGGCAGGTCAGAGGGGAAGTTGGCGTTGACGTCGAAGCCCAGGAACTGGACCTGCGGAAAACGCTCGGCCAGCACGTGCAGCAGGCCGCCGCCGCCGCAGCCGAAGTCCAGCACCGAGCGGATCGACCGTGAGGTGATCAGGTCGGCCAGGATTTCGGCCTGGGGCAGGTTGCGGTATTGGCCGTGCCGTTGGGCCGTGTCGTTGGCCACGGCCGCGTAGTAGTCGCGATAGCCGACCGGGTCGCGCGGCCAGGTGAAGGCGAAGTCGCAGTCCGCGCAGCCGTGCACGGTGATGACGCTCGGCAGGTGCGGCTTGTCGCCGAAGCGCAGTTCGGCGAGCGGGGCTCCGGCCTCGAGACCACAGATCGGACAGGGCGGCGTCAACGCCATTGCCTCAGGGCGCCGTCGGGCGGGTGAACAGGTCCGAGGCGGTCAGCGCC
>NZ_JBFTZS010000525.1:0-2913 GCF_056406675.1 Caulobacter sp. P1_B12_2
ACGTAGATCAGGACGTAGATCACCGCCGCCTTCAGCGGATTGGCCGCGGCATAGGCCTGCAGCGCCTGGCCCTGGGCCTGCAGCGTCTCCAGATTGAGCTTGCCGGCCAGGCCGCTGGCCAAGGCGATGACCAGCAGGATCAGCAACGCGCCCAGCGGCCCGAAGCGACGCAGCCAGGCCAGGGCGGTGTCGGGCGTCATCCGGCGCCGACCGCGTCGGTCACCGAGGCGAAACCCTCTGCGCGCAGTCGGGCGGCCAGCTCGATCTTGATCCGCTGCACCAGGCCCGGCCCGCCATAGACCAGAGCCGAATAGAGCTGCACGGCGCAGGCTCCGGCGCGGATCTTGGCCAGGGCGTCCGCCCCGCTGGCGATCCCGCCCGCGCCGATCAGCGCCAAATGGCTGTGGTTGGCCGCGTGGAAGCGGGCCAGCATGGCGGTGGAGGCGGTCAGCAGGGGCTTGCCGGACAGGCCGCCGCTCTCGCCCTTCTCGGGCGAGGCCAGGTCGGCGGGCCGGGCGATGGTGGTGTTGCTGACGATGACGCCGTTCAGGCCGTTGGCCGTGACCGTGTCGACGATGGCCTCGACCTCGCCGTCCTCCAGATCGGGCGCGACCTTCAGAAAGATCGGATAGTCGACGGTGCCCGCCGCCTTCAGCAGGCCGCGCGCCTCGGCGATGCGGCCCAGCAGCTCCTCCAGCGCCGCCTTGGTCTGCAGCGCGCGCAGGCCAGGCGTGTTGGGCGAGGAGATGTTGACGGTGAAATAGTCCGACAGGCCCCACAGCCGCGTCAGGCCGGTCACGTAGTCGGCGATGCGGTCGGTGGCGTCCTTGTTGGCGCCAATATTGGCGCCGACGACGCCCCCATGGCTCTTGGGAGCCCGCTTGGTCTTCAGGGCCGACAGGCGCGCGGCGAACGGCTCCAGCCCCTCGTTATTGAAGCCCATGCGGTTGATCACCGCCTGGTCCTGGGTCAGCCGGAACAGGCGCGGACGCGGGTTGCCGGCCTGGGCCAAGGGCGTGACCGTGCCGCACTCCACGAAGCCGAAACCGGCCTGGGACATGGCGGCGGGAACCTCGGCGTTCTTGTCGAAGCCGGCGGCCAGGCCCACGCAGTTGGACAGCGGCAAATGCGCGATGGTGCAGGCCAGGATCGGGTCGTCGACGTCGGACTGGCGCGGACCCAGGCCCATCTTCAGGCCCTTGATCGCCCAGCCGTGGGCGTCCTCGGGATCCAGCGCGTGCAGGGCGCGCGAGGCAATGTCATGAAGGCTCATGCGGCCAGCTCGCCCAGCACCGGCACGCCGTCGGCGTCCAGCTCGACCGCTCGCTCGGCCAGCACCTCGTCCGCCTTGAGGTCGCGGAACAGATGCGGGAACAGCGCCCCGTCGCGCGAGGCCTCCCATTTCAGCGCCTCGCCCAGGTCGTCGGCCTCGACGGTGAGCAGCATCAGGTCGGCCTGGCCCTTGAAGTACAGCTCGGCGGTCCGCTGGGCGGTGTCGTGACCCGAGAAGTGGATGAAGCCGTCGGCCAGGTCGACCGCCGAGCCGGCGAAGGTTCCCGCGGCGCGGGCGGCGTCCCACTCGGCCTTGGGAAGGATCTTGTAGATCTTGCTCATTCGCCGCCGTGCCCGCCGTTTTCCGATGCATAGAACAGCTGGCTCAAGGTCGGGGCTCCATCGGCGTCGATCGAAAACACCGCGACGGTCGCGGTGGGAAACTTGCCGTGCAGCTGGGCCAGCTTGGCCGGGTCGGCCGGACCGCCCAGGGCCAGGCGAAGGGCCAGTTCGTGCAGGCCGGGATTGTGGCCCACCACCATGACGGTTCCGCTGTCGGGCGCCTCGTCGCGAATCGCCGCCAGAACGTCCTGGGCCTCGGCGTGGTAGAGATCCCGGCGGGTCTCTGCGCGGGCCTCGGGAAAGGCCGGGGCGGCCGCGGCCCAGGTCTCGCGGGTGCGGCGGGCCGACGAGACCAGGGCTAGATCCGGCGACAAGCCCGCCTCGGCCAGCACCTTGCCCATCAGGGCAGCGTCGTTCTGGCCGCGCGGCGCCAGGGCGCGCTCGAAATCGCCGCCCGAAGCGGCGTGCTGCTCGGCCTTGCCGTGGCGCATGAGGATCAGTCGGTCCATGATCCTCCATAGCCTTCACCGAGGCGCTCCGGAAGCGCGCGGTTGACACAGAAGGCGCCAAGCGGTCCAAGGCGGGCATGGCAAATCTCGATTTCGCCGGGGCTGTGCTGTCGGAAGGCGGAACCTGGCGGTTCCCGCCCCAGCAACCCTTGCGGCTCGACTCCGGCGCCCAGCTGGAAAACCTGGAAATCGCGTACCGCACCTGGGGCACGCTGAACGCAGACGGCACGAACGCCGTCTTGATCTGCCATGCCCTGAGCCTGGACCAGCATGTCGCCGGCACACACCCGGTCAACGGCAAGCCCGGCTGGTGGACCCGCCTGGTCGGCCCCGGCAAACCGGTCGATCCGGCCCGGCATTTCGTCATCTGCTCCAACGTGATCGGCGGCTGCGGCGGCTCGACCGGTCCCGCCTCGACCAACCCGGTGACCGGCAAGGCCTATGGCCTCAGCTTCCCGGTGATCACCATCCCCGACATGGTTCGGGCCCAAGCCATGCTGGTCGAGGCCCTCGGCGTGGAGACTCTGCTGGCCGTGATCGGCGGCTCGATGGGCGGCATGCAGGTCCAGCAATGGGCGGCCGACTATCCCGACAAGCTGTTCAGCGCGGTGATCGTCGCCTCGGCCTCGCGCCACTCGGCCCAGAACATCGCCTTCCACGAGGTGGGCCGCCAGGCGATCATGGCCGATCCCGACTGGAAGGCCGGCGCCTATGCCGAGGGCAAGTCGCGACCCGAAAAGGGCCTGGCCGTCGCCCGGATGGCCGCCCACATCACCTATCTGTCCGAGCC
>NZ_JBFTZS010000526.1:0-2912 GCF_056406675.1 Caulobacter sp. P1_B12_2
GGCATGGTCCGCCAGTGGCAGCAGCTGCTGCACGGCRAGCGCTACAGCCACTCCTATTCCGACAGTCTGCCCGACTTCGTGAAGCTGGCCGAGGCCTACGGCGCCGTCGGCATCCGCTGCTCGGACCCGGCCGAGCTGGACGGCAAGATCCTGGAAATGATCAACAGCGACAAGGTCGTGGTCTTCGACTGCCGCGTCGAGAAGCACGAGAACTGCCTGCCGATGATCCCCTCGGGCAAGGCCCACAACGAAATGATCATGGGCGACGTCGAGGACATCGGAAACGTGATCGGGGCGGCGGGGGCCGGGCTGGTCTAAAAGCCCGGTTTCTTCGCTTTAACTCCGCCGCCCCTTTCCTCAATCTCTCCGACTGAGAGTGACGAGGGGGAGCGGGCGATGGGGTGGATAAGCTTGACGAATAAAGTTTGTGCGCACAAAATTGTACGTACAAATGTCGTTTGAGTGGGATGCCGAGAAGGCGAGACTCAATCTCGCCAAGCACGGAATTTCGTTCGAGTTCGCTCAACGGGTATGGGACGATCCTCATGTCGCATTCCTGCTGGATCGCGTGGTCGATGGCGAGCAACGCTGGCACGCTGTCGGCCTTGTTGGGAATGCCATGATCGTGCTCGTGGTCCATACCTATCCGGCAGGAGACGATGACGACCATGTCARGATCATCAGCGCCCGAAAAGCGACGCCCTCGGAAAGAAGGCAGTATGAACAGTAAGCCGTTCAGCGCCGAAGAGCTGGAACAACTGGCTCGTCTGGAAGCTTTGCGCGACGAGGATATCGACCTCAGCGATATCCCCGAACTCACGGAAGAGCAGTGGGCGACGGCTTTCCGTCCCGGCCTGCATCGCCCGATCAAACTGCCCGTCACCATCCGGCTCGACGCCGACGTCGTAGGCTGGTTCAAGGAACATGCGGGCGACAAGCCCTATCAGACCGAGATCAACCGCGTGCTGCGCCAGCATGTGGCCAAAGCAGAAAAGAAGCGCGCCTGATGACCACCGACCTTCAACCCGCCTCCGCTTACGACATGCCCGGCGCCGCCCAGGTGGAGCAGACCGCGACCTTCGCCCTGCTGGTCGACAACGAGCCGGGCGTGCTGCATCGCGTGGTCGGGCTGTTCGCGGCCCGCGGCTACAACATCGAAAGCCTCACGGTCGCAGAGACCGACCACAAGGCCCACACCAGCCGGATCACCGTGGTCACCCGCGGCACCCGCCAGGTGCTGGACCAGATCGAGGCCCAGCTGAACAAGGTGGTCAATGTCCGCCGCGTGCACGACGTGACCCGCGACCCGAACGGCGTCGAGCGCGAGTTGGCGCTGGTCAAGGTGCGCGGCCAGGGCGTCGACCGCGTCGAGGCCCTGCGCATCGCCGAGATCTTCCGCGCCAAGCCGGTGGACACCACCCTGGAAAGCTTCGTGTTCGAGATTTCGGGCGTGCCGTCCAAGATTGACAAGTTCCTGGACCTGATGCGCCCGCTGGGCCTGGTGGAACTGTCGCGCACCGGCGTGCTTTCCATCGAGCGGGGCGTTGAAGGAATGTAGTCATGACGGGCGCGATGCTTTTGGCCGGCCTCCTGACGGGGCTCACCCTCGCCGGCCAGCAACCCGCTCCCCAGGCTGCTCCGCCGCCGCCTCCCGACCCCGTCGTCTGGTGGTCGCCTGAAATCCCCAAGCCGCCGCCCGAGCAGGACCCGTTCCAGGGCCGCCGTCTGCGTCCGGGCGAGCAACTGGTCCCGATCGACAACGGCGTGGATCCCCTGCTCTACCGCCTCTGGGGCCTGCAGCCCCTGCAGAGCCAACTGATCAAGCGCGGCGAACTGGTGCTCGAGGTCTGGGCCCGGCCGGCGACAGGCGTGCGCCAGGCGGTGGTCCGGGTGACCGTGCGCCGCGACGGCCGCGCGTTCGTCCAGGCCCGCGCCGGCCTCGGCTGCTGCACGCCGGAGATCGGCCGCCGGGTCGACATCGACGCCGAACTCGCGACCCAGCAGATCGCCCCGCTGAAGGCCCTGCTCGGCGCGCCGCTGTGGAACCAGCCCCGCTCGGTGATCGTCGACTACGGCGGCGGCGCGGTGGAGCCGGTGTGCCTTGAGGGCGTCTCGTGGGACGTGACCCTGCTGGTGCCCGGCCAGGCCCGTCACCTGCGCCGGGCCTGCGACGACGCCGAGGTCGGCTCGATCGCCCCGGCCCTGGCGGCGGCGCTTTCGGCGGCTTCGGGCCGCGACGCCCGGTTCGACGCGATGTTCGCCCGCGGCGGCGACTTCTCGCGCCAGCAACAGGCCTACGACTCGCTGATCGCCTCGGGCGGCCGGCTCAAGGCGGGAACCAACAACCGCGCCCAGCCGTCCGCCGTGCCGACGCCGCCGGACGAGGAGCCGCCGCAAGGCGCTCCGCCGTCACCTCCCGACAAGTAGGCGGCCTCAACCCCCGCCGGCGCTTGCGCGCGGCGATTGCGGATTCGAGATAACGGCGTTATCAGACTTGACCATAAGTCTGGGGGGAGACGCCGACATGACCAAGATTGTTTCGCTGAAAGCCTTGCTGACCGCCGCCGGCGTCTTCGGCGCTCTGCTCTGCGCGACGTCCGCCGCTCAGGCCCAGGCGGTTCCGAATACGCCTCAGGTTCAGTTCGTCCCCTCCGCGGAGGTTCCGTCGATCCCCGCCGGACTGCAGACCGCCTGCATCAACGCGCCGGTCGACGRCGCGCCGACCAGCAAGACGTGCCCCGTCATCTATTACGGCCCGACGAAGACCTGGATCTTCAGCTACGCCGATAACCGTCCTTCGTTCGCCGTGGTCACCTTCGACGGGACCGGCAAGGTCCTGCGGAACGTCGAGGCCCACGGCGCGCGCTACATCTTCGACGTGTTCAGCGACGACCAGGGTCAGAAGCTGACCC
>NZ_JBFTZS010000527.1:0-2911 GCF_056406675.1 Caulobacter sp. P1_B12_2
GTTGAGCCGCGCGACCCTGCCGTGCGCCCCATCGCCCCCTGGCGCAAGACGACGGCGAAGACCCCCCACGTGATCACCGCGCCGCAGATCGTCGAAAGCGATCTCGACATGCTCGACAACGGCGACAGCCTGAACCAGACCGAATTCTTCGCCGTCCCGCTTGAGGCGGGCGAGACGCTGCGGCTTGAGATTCTGGAGGCCTCCAAGAGGATCGTTCTTCTCGTCGCCAATTCCAAAAATCGCTACGTCGCCGCAGCCGACCAGAGAAACCCCGAGCGTCAACTCTCTATGACGGCCAAGGAAGCGGGGACCTATGTCGTCAGCGTCTGGTCGAAGGGCGATCCGCCGGCCACGCCCTACCGGCTGAAGATCGACACCGATCGCCGGCCTTACGTCAAATGGGAGCCGCCGCGCCCGTCGCCGCCTCCCGCCAAGCTCATGACGGTCGAGGCGCCTGTGGCGACCAAGCCCGCCGCGCCCGTGACAAAGCCCGCGCCCAAGCCTGCGCCTCCGACCCTGCCTAAGTTCACCCCGCCGCCGGGCGTGCTGCCCGCCGAGGTCGGCAAGTCCGTCGCGCGGCCGGCCGGCAAGGTCGGGGCAGCCGTGGATCTCTTCGCCTTCATTGGCGAATCCGGCTCGGTGCTGCAGGTCAGCGCCGGCGCGCCCGGGGCCGGCGGCCACGCCATCACCCTCTATACGCCCGAGGGCAGCGAGATGCTGCAGGCCGACGGCGTCGACCTGACCAAGCTCAGCGCGGTCTTGCCCAAGGACGGAATCTATCTGCTGGCGGTCGGCCGTCAGAACGCGGCCAAACCCTACAAGCTGACCCTGGCGGCAGAGTCGCCGGATCTCTTCCAGTGGAGCTTCCGCAATGCGGCCGGCTACGACGTCTATGACGCCAAGGGCGCCATTTCCTTTTCCACCTGCTGGACGGCGCCGGGCTCGACCCTGCAATACAAGTTCGCCAATGGCCTCACGGGTACGCTCACCGTCCAGCGCGGTGGGGCCGGTCGGTGGGAGCTCGCCGGTCAACCGGCCAAGCCCTTCACCACCCAGCTGGCGGCCGGCGTCTTCGTGCGAACCTACGAGCACGGCGCCGCCACGCCGGACTCATGGGCTCTGGACGCGCCAGATCCTGATACCGGCGCCTATCGTGGTTATCTCTGCCGATGAGTGAGATGGCTCTGCCACAGCGGTGGCTAAAATGCGGGGTCCAACGCGCGCTAAGCTGCGCATGCGCCAGGAGCGGACATTGGCGCACCTCCAGGAACTCGACATTCCCGTCGCCCCATATCCGGCCGCGCCGTGATCTATGGCGCGGCCAACTATGAAGCGACAGTCGAGGACAAGGGCAACGCAGCAGCGCTGACTAGCCTTTTCACGCGGATACCGTCAGAAGGCGGCGGGCGGTTACTTGGGCTTAGGCAGAGCCGCCAGGTCGGTGTCGATCTGCTGCAGCGTCGCGTCCGTCAGCTGCTGGGGCAGGTAGCTCTGCAGGGCGGTGAGCGTTAGGCCGCGCGCCGTGTTGATCTGCGGATTGCCGACCACTTCAGCGATGCGCCGCTGGAGCACCGTATGGGCCGCAGGGTCATCCAGCAACGTACCGATGGGCGTCGTCAGGCTGTTGTAATGTCCCGACGCCTGCGCCGCCGCCAGGCGCGCCGCGCCCTTATCGATCTCCTCGCCCCAGGGATCCTTCTGCGCCGATGCGGAGCCCCCGGCCGAGAAATCCATTAGCGGATCGGTCGCCGGATCGTACTTTGGCCAGACCGGCAGTCCGCCGCCGTTGGGATCGCCTGCCTTGGCGAAGTTGACAACATAGGCGCTGACGGTTTTGCCAACGGCAACGTCCTTGGGCGTCGTCTGCGCGCCATATTTGATCGCGACGTTGTCGAAGAAGTACGGCACTTCGGTGGCGTGCTGAGCTCCCGGTTGACCGACTGAATCGGCCACGTAGGAAAAGCGGTAGTGCCAGACAGGCACGCCTTGCTTGGCAATCCTGGCCGCGGCGTTGCGTCCGCCAGCGATCATGAAGCCGGTCTTTCCACCCATGTCCGCGCTGGTCGCACCGATGATCATCGGCAAACGGGTGAACTTCCCAGACGCGTACGCTTGGCCCTGATCAACGACGATCTTCCCATCACGGAACGGACCGCTGAAGGTCTTGGGCCCCGGCTTGGGCTGAAACAAATGAATCATGCTGAGGTCATCGGTGACCTGCTCGGCGCTGAGGGCGCGCAACTTGTCCATCGCCTGGGGATCGTCGGGCGACACCCCGTTGGCTTTGGCGAAATTGGAGTAGATCTGCTCGACCTCGGCGAGACTGGGGTTGTCCTTGGTCTCGGCATTGCCGCCGGACAACACCATCGCCTTTTGAAACAACCCGCGCGCCAGTGGCGTGGTCACGAGCGTATGGACTGAAAGTCCACCCGCGCTCTCGCCTATGATGGTTACGTTGGAGGGATCTCCGCCGAAGGTGGCGATGTTGCGCTGAACCCATTTGAGCGCGGCGATCTGATCGAGAATCCCATAGTTCCCGAGCAGGCCGTGATCTGGATCTTGCTTGGTCAATTGAGGCAGGGCGAAGGTGCCGAAGCGACCAACACGATAGTTGAAACTGACGAACAGCACGCCCTGCTTGGCGAGGTTCGCTCCAGAATAGGTGGGCGGCGAGGCGCCCCCGTTCACAAAGCCGCCGCCATAGATCCAGACGACCACCGGGAGCGCTGACTGGGCGGCGGCCGGTTTCCAGACGTTGGCGTAGAGGCAGTCCTCCGCCGGCGTGGTGCCCAGCGGTGCGGCATCGCCGCCAAACGGCTTTTGCATGCAATCGGAACTGTACGTCGTGGCCTCGCGGACGCCGGTCCATTTGGCCGCCGGTTGGGGCGCGCGCCAGCGCAACGCCCCAACC
>NZ_JBFTZS010000528.1:0-2906 GCF_056406675.1 Caulobacter sp. P1_B12_2
GCCCTGGTCAGGGACAGGGCCGACGAGCCGTTGATCTCGACGCGGTTGAGGCTGGGATCGGCGCCGCGGATGCTGACGCCGCGGCCTTCGCCGTCCTGGCGGCTGATCTGCACGCCGGTCACCCGTTGCAGGGCCTCGGACAGGTTCTTGTCGGGGAAGTCGCCGATGTCCTCGGCCGAGATGGTGTCGACCACCTGCAGCGAGCTGCGCTTGACGTCCATGGCGCTGCGCAGCGAGGCGCGGATGCCGGTGACGACGATCTCCTCGACCGTGTCGGCGTTGGCCGGCGCGGGCGCGGTCTGGGCCAGGGCGGCGGCCGGAACCGACAGCAGGGCGGCGGTGATGGCTGCGCCCGAACAGCCGAGCCAAAGGCGCGTTCTCATCGACTTCATCGTGGTCTCCTCCCGATTTTCTGCCGTGGCTCGGTCGGTGCGCCAATGCGTCCGATGCCGAGGTCAACAGTTCATATTGTGGGATGCGTTCCCGTTAAACGGGACGATAACGCCGATCCGGGCATCGTGTCGAGAGTGTGCGTTTGTTTCAACGCTGACACGAAGGGGCGACGCCCTTCGCGTTCTGGGCGTAGAGCGGCGCACCGAGGCCTCCCCGCGAGGAGAAAGCGTCATCGAAGCGTGTGAAGGTGAGTGCTCGAAAGCGAGGATCGACGACGCCGGGACGCCCCGTCGAGCGGAAGTCGGGGCCTAGAAGCCCTCTTCCAGGCTGGCCAGGCGCGCGGCCTGATCCTCGGCGATCAACGGCTTGATCACGTCGTCCAGGCCATCGCCCTCGATCACCTTGGCCAGGTTGTAGAGGGTCAGGTTGATGCGGTGGTCGGTGACCCGGCCTTGCGGGAAGTTGTAGGTGCGGATGCGTTCCGAACGATCGCCGCTGCCGACCTGGTTCTTGCGGGCGTCGGAACGGGCGGTGTCGAGAGCCTCGCGCTGCATGTCGTACAGGCGCGCCTTCAGGTTCTTCATGGCCCGGGCGCGGTTCTGGTGCTGGCTCTTTTCCGACGAGGTCACCACCACGCCCGTGGGCAAGTGGGTGATGCGGACGGCCGAGTCGGTCTTGTTGACGTGCTGGCCGCCGGCCCCGGACGAGCGGTAGGTGTCGATCCGCAGGTCGCTGTCGTTGATCTCGATCTCGACGTCCTCGGCCTCGGGCAGCACCGCGACGGTGGCGGCCGAGGTGTGGATGCGGCCCTGCGCCTCGGTGGCCGGCACGCGCTGGACGCGGTGAACGCCGCTCTCGAACTTCCAGCGGCCGAACACGCCGTCGCCGGTCACCGAGGCGATGATTTCCTTGTAGCCGCCCATCTCGCCTTCGGAGACGCTGTCGACCTCGACCTTCCAGCCCTGCAGCGTCGCGTAGCGCTGGTACATGCGGAACAGGTCGCCGGCGAACAGCGCCGCTTCGTCGCCGCCGGTGCCGGCGCGGACTTCGAGGATGGCCGAAGCGTTCTCGTCCTTGTCGCGCGGAGCCAGCATCAGGGCCAGCTCGCGCTCCATCAGCGGCAGCTTGTCGTCCAGCGCCTGGATCTCGTCGGCGACCATGGCCGCCATCTCGGGATCGCCGGCCATCTCCTCGAGGTCGGCGCGCTCGGCGCTCAGCTTGGCCAGGGCCTGGACGGCTTCGGCCACCGGGCGGATCTCGGCGTGCTCCTTGGAGAGCTTGACGATCTCGGCGCCGTCGGTGGCCGCGCCCATGCGGGCTTCGACTTCACGGAAGCGGTCGAGAACTTGGTCGAGGCGGGCCTGGGGCAGTCGCAAGGGGGAACGTCACGCTGAGGGGAGTGGGCGGTCTCTCTACCGCTCCGAACGCCCCGCGTCACCCCTTGGCGGTTGGACCTGTAAAGCGCGGCCATGCGCCCCCATCTCCCGGTCGCGGCGTCTTCATCCCCCAAGCCGCGCCCCCTTCGGAGCTTTCCATGCCCCTGTCGATGCACCGCGCCTCGGTTCCCGTCTTCGTCCGCGCCCTCAAGGTGCTGGCGACCCTGCTCGAAAAGGGCGAGGCCCACGCCAAGGCCCAGGGCCTGGACCCGAACGACCTGGTCGCCGCCCGCCTGACCGACGACATGCTGCCGCTGGCGGGCCAGGTGCAGCGCGCCTCGGACGCCTCCAAGGGCGCGGTGTCGCGACTGACCGGCGTCGACGGCCCCGCCATGCCCGACGAGGAAACGACCTTCGCCGATCTTCAGAAGCGTGTTGCGGACACCCTGGCCTATATCCAGAGCGTCGATCCCAAGGCCTTCGAGGGCAGCGAGGAGCGCACCGTCGAGCTGAAGCTGCCGGGCGGGACCCTGACCTTCACCGGCGAGGACTATCTGTTCGGCTTCGCCCTGCCGAACTTCTTCTTCCACGTGGTCACGGCCTACGACATCCTGCGCCACAAGGGCGTGCAGATCGGCAAGCTGGACTATCTGGGGCCGGTGCAGAGCTAGGGCCCGGACTCTTTCCACCGTCATCCTCGGAACAAGTCCGAGGATGACGGATATGGGAGATCACCGAACCGCCTTCACCTCCACCGACACCAGCATCCGCGGCGAGCGGCCCGGACGCAGGTCGCCGTCGACCACCAGGCGGTAGGGGCCTTCCTTGGCGTCCAGCGGCTGGCCGTCCTTGCTGTCGGCGATGATCACCGGATTGGCGCGGTAGATCGGGTCGGTTTCGCCCAGGGAGTAACTCACGGTGAATCCGTCCACGCTCTTGGCGATCACAACCTGATTCAGGTAGCGCCCCATCAGCCGGTCGCCCGACACGACGCCGGCTTGCTTGAGGGCCGCGTTCAGCAAGGCGCCTTCGTAGGTGATCTGCTTGCCGTGCGCGGTGAAGGTCGCCTTGGCGCGCGGCAGGGCCTTCAGGTCCGCGGCCGTCAGCACCACGCTGTCACGGCCCTCGACGGTGACC
>NZ_JBFTZS010000529.1:0-2901 GCF_056406675.1 Caulobacter sp. P1_B12_2
GCGGAGAGAGGGGTTCCCGCCACAAGGGCGGGAATGACGGCAGAACTGGGGTGACGCTTGAGCGATCTCCGCCATCTCCAAGGTACCGCTACCTTTTCCACTGTCCCCATCGCCGGGCTTGTGTCTAGATAAGCCTCTGACACCGGTGTCGCGCCGGACGAGACGACCTTGCAAAGGTCGCGAGACGAGGGGAAACGCGTGAAGGCTTCAGCGATCAAACCATCGAGCCGCGTGCTCGTCCTGGCGGCCGGCCTGGCCCTGTCCGTGGCGGCGCCCAGCGCCCGCGCCCAGGCTCCGGCGGCCTTTCTCGACCCGTCCCTGAAGCCGCAGGCCCGCGCCGCCGCCCTGGTCTCGGCCATGACCTTGGAGGAGAAGGCCGGGCAGCTGAAGCACGCCGCCCCCGCCATCCCGCGCCTGGGGGTGCCGGCCTATAACTGGTGGAGCGAAGGGCTGCACGGCGTGGCCCGGGCCGGCGAGGCCACGGTCTTCCCGCAGGCGATCGGCATGGCGGCCACCTGGGACGCGCCGCTGATCCACGGGATCGCCGACACCATCGCCACCGAGTTCCGCGCCAAGTACGTGGAGAAACGCGCGCCCGACGGCGGCTCGGCCCAGTATCGCGGCCTGACCGTCTGGTCGCCCAACATCA
This sequence comes from Caulobacter sp. P1_B12_2, assembly GCF_056406675.1. Lineage (NCBI taxonomy): Bacteria > Pseudomonadati > Pseudomonadota > Alphaproteobacteria > Caulobacterales > Caulobacteraceae > Caulobacter > Caulobacter sp. P1_B12_2. The sequence continues at coordinate 650 of NZ_JBFTZS010000529.1, forward strand.
ACATCTTCCGCGACCCGCGCTGGGGCCGGGGCCAGGAGACCTGGGGCGAGGACCCGCACCTGACCGCCGAGCTGGGCGTGGCCTTCGCCACCGGCCTGCAGGGCGACGACCCCACCTATTACAAGACCGTCGCCACGGCCAAGCACTTCGCCGTCCACAGCGGTCCCGAGGCTGACCGCCATCGCGACGACATCCACCCCTCGCGCCATGACCTGGAAGACACCTACCTGCCGGCCTTCAAGGCCCTGGTGACCCGGGCCAAGGTGGAGTCGGTGATGTGCGCCTACAACGMCGTCGACGGCGTGCCGGCCTGCGCCAACACCGCCCTGCTGACGGAGCGGCTACGGCGCGACTGGGGCTTTTCCGGCCACGTGGTCTCGGACTGCGCGGCCATCGCCGACGTCTTCAAGACCACCTCGCATGGCTATGTGAAGACCCCGGCCCAGGCCGTGGCGGTCAGCGTCAAGGCCGGCACCGACCTGATCTGCGCCGAGTTCGGGGAAGACAAGAGCAGCGACATCGGCCCCATCGTCGACGCGGTCAAGGAAGGGCTGCTCAGCCAGGGCGAACTGGACCAGGCCGTCGAGCGACTGTTCATCGCCCGCCTGAAGCTGGGCCTGTTCGATCCGCCCGAGCGCGTGCCCTATTTCAAGATAACCGCCGCCGAGAACGACACCCCGGCCCACCGCGCCCTGTCGCTGGAGGCGGCCAAGGCCTCGCTGGTGTTGCTGAAGAACGACGGCCTGCTGCCGCTGAAGGCCGCCCCGGCCCGGATCGCGGTGATCGGTCCGAACGCCGACAGCCTGGACGCGCTGGTGGGCAACTACAACGGCACGCCATCCAAGCCGGTCACCGTGCTGGCGGGGCTGCGCGAGCGCTTCCCGGACGCCAGGATCGACTATGTCGAGGGCACGGGCTGGACCGCCGCGCCGCGCGAGGACGTGCCGAACGGCGTGCTGAAGGACCTGAAGGTCGAGACCTTCCAGGGCCTGGACCTGGCCGGACCGGCGACGGCGCCGGAAGCGGCGACCAACGCCTCGTTCGGCTGGGGCCGGCCTCAGCGCCAGGCACGGACGACCTCGATGCGCTGGACCGGCGTGCTGACGCCGACCGAGACGGGCGTCCACCGCTTCACGGTCAGCGGCGAGGGCGGCTATCGCGTCATCGTCGACGGCAAGACGATCGTCGACGCCTGGACGCGGGCCAAGGATTCCGCCCCGGACGGCGAGGTGGCCCTGACGGCCGGCAAGGCCAACGCCATCGTCGTCGAGGCCAACCAGTCGGGCGAGCGCGGCGAGCTGCGCCTGCAGTGGAGCCGGCCCAGCCGCGGCGCCGACGCGGCCGTGGCCGCCGCCGAGGCCGCCGACCTGGTGGTCTTCGTCGGCGGGCTGACCGCCAAGCTGGAAGGCGAAGAGATGTCGGTGCGGGCCCCCGGCTTCGTCGGCGGCGACCGCACCAGCCTGGACCTGCCCGCGCCGCAGGAAGGGCTTCTTGAGCGCTTGCACGGGGTTGGAAAGCCAGTCGTCCTTGTGCTGATGAACGGCTCGGCCCTGAGCGTGAACTGGGCCGACGCTCACCTGCCGGCCGTCGTCGAGGCCTGGTATCCGGGCGGCGAGGGCGGTCGCGCGGTCGCCGGCCTGCTGGCGGGCGACTTCAGCCCCTCGGGCCGCCTGCCCCTGACCTTCTACCGCTCGGCCGACCAACTGCCGCYGTTCAAGGACTATGGCATGGCCGGCCGCACCTATCGCTATTTCGGCGGCGAGGCGCTGTATCCGTTCGGCCATGGCCTGAGCTACACGCGGTTCGCCTATGGCGCGCCCGTGCTGGCGCGGACGGCGGTGAAGGCGGGCGGTGAGCAGGCTGTGTCGGTCGAGGTCACCAATAGCGGCGCGCGCGGCGGCGACGAGGTGGTGCAGCTGTACGTGTCGCGCGACGTGGCCGGCGCACCGGTCCGCTCGCTGCACGGCTTCATGCGTATCCACCTGAAGGCGGGCGAGACCAAGCGCGTTGCCTTCAAGCTGGACGCCCAGTCGATGAGCACGGTCGCGACCGACGGTTCGCGCAGCGTCCAGCCCGGACCGGTGAAGCTGTGGATCGGCGGCGGCCAGCCGGTCAGCCGACCGGGGATTGAGCGGGCGCCGGGCGTGGACGCGGCGTTCACGGTGGAGGGGACTAAGGGATTGGCGAACTAGGACCGGGGACATGCCCTCGCGGCGTGTCCCCATCAGCATCCACGGAGCCAAGACTTGGGG
>NZ_JBFTZS010000530.1:0-2894 GCF_056406675.1 Caulobacter sp. P1_B12_2
GACCAGGCCGACGGCGACCATGATGTTGGCCCACCATTCCAGGGTGCGGGCCGGACTGTCGGCGTGGTCGAAGGCGTCGATGGCATGGATCGAAGCCGCCAGCCGGCCGTCCTCGGTCGGCGTCAACTGGCTTCGATAGTGGGCCCAGCCCAGTTCGAGGGCCGGATGGCCGACGCCGCTCAGCCGCTTGTCGATCGCCTCGAAGGCGTCGGCGAACGCCTTCTGACGGTCGCCCTTCAGGTCACCGAGCATCTCGGTGCGGCGAAGAAGGTCGTCCCGCAGCGGGGAATATTCGAAATGCCCCGACTGGAAGATCAGCCCGATGGCGAAAACCAGGATGGCGCCGGCCATAAACAACGCGGCGCCAGGCATGCTGAACACCGCGACCACAAACGACGTTATTGGATCGTGCATCGGAACCCTTGAGCCGGCTTGGCGGCACTATACTTCAAGATGAGGCCCGATTGGGGCAAAACTCGAGACCCCAACGCGTGCGCGTCGCGGACGATCCTAAAGCGTGTTTCGCCTTGGTGAAACGGGGCTGAAGCTGCTCGTTGACGGCTCGGCGCGGGGGCGCCATCGAGAGACCCATGCAGACCAAGCCCAGCCTGATACCCGCCGACACGTCCCTGCCCTCCCTCGCCAACGTGAAAGCCGACGAGACGATGTTCGGTCACTTCCTCGATTGGCTGGGCAAGCTGGCCGTGAACCTGGTGGTCGCCACCCTGATCCTGGTCTTCACCTTCTGGGTGGCCGGCTGGCTGGCGGGCGTGGCCAGCCGCGCCCTGGGCCGGGTGCATCGCAAGAACCCCGACCCGACCCTGGAAAGCTTCATCTCGTCCCTGGTCCGCTACGCCGTGGTGGCCGTTGGCCTGGTGGCGGTGCTGCAACAGCTGGGCGTGCAGGCCACCTCGATCATCGCGGTGCTGACCGCGGCCTCGCTGGCCATCGGCCTGGCCCTGCAGGGCGCGCTGTCGAACGTGGCGGCCGGCGTGATGATCCTGCTGTTCCGCCCCTACAAGGTCGGCGACGTGATCGAGACCTCGACCCGCAACGGCACCGTCAAGTCGCTGGACCTGCTGTTCACCGAGATCGCCACGCCCGACAACGTCAAGGTGATGATCCCCAACAGCAAGGTGTTCGGCGACGTCATCCTCAACTACTCGACCCACCGCACGCGGCGGGCCGACGTGGTGTTCAAGGTGCCGCTGAAGACCGACCTGGTCACGGTGCTGCAGAAGATGCGCGAGCGGTCCGAGGGCGATCCGCGGGTGCGCAAGGACCCGGCCCCGATGATCGAGGTCGTCGACCTGACCGAGGCCTTCGCCCAGGCCGCGATCCGCGTCTGGACCGCCAAGGAGGACTACGGCCCGGTCAGGACCGACCTGATGCTGGCCGCCCACCTGTGGGCCGAGGACCCGACCCGGATCCTGCCGCCGCCCCGCCCGTCCAAGGCTCCGGACCCGTCGCCGGTCATGCCCGGCGACAAAGACCATCACCTGTTCAGACTGCCAAAGCCTCGGAGAGGTCGGCAATCAGGTCCTCGCAGTCCTCGATCCCCACCGAAAGCCTGATCAGGGTGTCGGAGATGCCCAGGGCGGCGCGCTGATCGGCCGGGATCGAGGCGTGGGTCATTATGGCCGGATGCTCGATCAGGCTCTCGACCCCGCCCAGGCTCTCGGCCAGGGTGAACAGGCGCGTGCGCTCCAGCATCCGCTTGGCGGTGTTCACGTCGCCCTTCAGCTCGACCGAGATGATCCCGCCGAACCCGCCCAGCATCTGGCGCTTGGCCAGCTCGTGCTGCGGGTGGCTGGGCAGGCCGGGATAGATCACGCGCTCGACGTCCTTGCGGGTCGACAGCCACTTGGCGATGGCCAGGGCGCTGTCGCAGGCGCGCTGCATGCGCAGGGCCAGGGTCTTGACGCCGCGCAGGGCCAGAAAGCTGTCGAACGGTCCCAGCACCGCGCCGACGGCGTTCTGCAGGAACTTCAGCTTCTCGGCGATCTCGGCGTTGTCGCCGACCACCGCCACGCCCGCCACCACGTCGGAGTGGCCGTTCAGATACTTGGTGGCCGAGTGCATGACGATGTCGAAGCCCAGCTCCAGCGGCCGCTGGACGAACGGGCTGGCGAAGGTGTTGTCGGCGACGGTGATCAGGCCATGCTTCTTGGCCAAGGCCGCGATGGCCGACAGGTCGGCCAGGCGCAGCATCGGATTGGTGGGCGTCTCGACCCAGATCATCTTCGTTTCAGGCGTGATCGCCGCCTCGATGGCCGTGATGTCACCCATATCGACGAAGCTGAACGCCAAGCCGGCCGAGCGCTTGCGCACCTTGTCGAACAGCCGGAACGAGCCGCCGTAGAGGTCGTCGCTGGCGATCACATGCGCGCCGCTGTCGAGGATCTCCAGGATCGTCGAGGCCGCCGCCAGGCCCGAGGCGAAGGCAAAGCCGGCCGTGCCGCTCTCAAGGTCCGCGACGCAGCGCTCGAAGGCGAAGCGGGTCGGGTTGTGGCTGCGGCTGTACTCGAAGCCCTTGTGCTCGCCCGGGCTGGACTGGACATAGGTCGAGGTCGCGTAGATCGGCACCATCACCGCCCCGGTCGTGGGATCGGGGAACTGGCCGCCATGGATCGTGCGGGTGGCGAAGGCCAGGCGGTTCTTGCCGGGGATGTCGGTCATGGAAAGTCCTTGAGCGCCGCGCGACGGGCATGACGCGAAGAGTGGTGCGGGCGGGCCGGTCCCACAAGGGCGGGCGCCGGCCGAACCCGGCCTAGGCGCTCATGCGCAGGTGGTTGATCAGGTCCACGCGAGTGATCACGYCGACGAACTCGTCGCCGTCGCAGACCAGGGCCACCTCGTCGCGGTCGAAGACTTCCGGCAGGGCGTCGACGCCC
>NZ_JBFTZS010000531.1:0-2879 GCF_056406675.1 Caulobacter sp. P1_B12_2
GCCGTATCCACCTCACCCGCMAAGCGGGGGAGGTGGCGCGATGCGGATACGCATCGTGACGGAGGGGGCGTCAGGCCCCCGCCGCTTCCTTCGCCTTGGCGATCAGCGCGTCGTCGATCTCGGACGCCCGCTTGGCCGCCGGGCGCTGGCTGATCCCCGCCCAGTAGGCCTCGAACGCCGGACGTTTCTCGATCGAGCCGAACATCATGCCCCAGCCGATCTGCGAGCCGACATAGACGTCGGCGGCCGAGAACCTGTCGCCGACGATATAGGTCTTGCCGCTGACCGCCGTTTCCAGGGCGTTCAGGGTGTCCTCGATGCAGCCATAGCCGGCCGAGGCGCGGCGTTCGGGCGGTACCTCGACGCCCAGCGACTTGTTGGTCACCGCCGCCTCGACCGGGCCGCAGGCGAACATCAGCCAGCGGTAATAGGTCCCGCGCTCAGGCGAAGTGACCGGCGGTGCCAGACCGGCTTCCGGAAAGGCGTCGGCCAGATAGGCGCAGATCGCCGCGCCCTCGGTGACGGTGACGCCGCGATGAGTGATGGCCGGCACCTTGCCCATCGGATTGACCGCCAGATACTCGGGCGCCTTCATCGACGAGGCGTAGTCGAGCACCACGGTGCGATAGGGCGCGCCGGTCTCCTCGAGCATCCAGCGGGCGATGCGGCCGCGCGACATCGGGTTGGTGTAGAAAACGAGGTCGTCGCTCATGGATGGCCCTCCGAAGCCTGTCCGGAGGACAGGCTCGTTCAAACATGGAGAGCGTGACGGGCGCCGAGACCGGCATCCACTTTCGGCTGTCACGCTCTCACGAAGGGCGCGATCCTAGCGCGCGCGTCCAGGCGCGCAATCTCGGCAATCGATGTTCTTCGAGCGCCTCGGCTCAGGCGGATGGCTCGAGCGCCTTGGCCGGACCGGCGGCGATGGCGGTGTTGAGCGCATCGACCAGGCTGGTGGCGGTCATCGGCTTGGACACCGATCCGTCGAACACCCCGCCGGGACCGCCGGGGCGGGCGTCGGCCGAGAAGGCGATGATCGGCGTGCCGGCGTTCGGTCCGCCCTCGGCGCGGATGCGCAGGGCGGCCTGGGCGCCGTCCAGGCGGGGCATGCGCAGGTCCATCAGGATGGCGTCGAACGGACGGGCGGCGGCGGCGGCCACGCCTTCCTCGCCGTCCACGGCCTCGGCCACCTCGGCCCCCATGGCGGTCAGGATGGCGTTGACCAGCTCGCGGTTGGCCGGATTGTCGTCGACGATCAGCACCYGGCAGGCGGGCGGCAACAGCGACACGACCGTGTCCTGCGCGGCGCGGGCGTCGGTCCGGGCCGTCGAGGGCGCGACGATGTCGAAGCTGAAGCAGGCGCCCCGGCCTGGAATGCTGACGACGCCGATCTGGCCGCCCATGGCCTCGACCAGGCCCTTGCAGATCGCCAGGCCCAGCCCCGTGCCGCCATGCTTGCGGGTCAGGCCGGCGTCGACCTGCGAGAAGCGGCGGAACAGCAGGTCGACGTCTTCCGAGGCGATGCCCGGACCCGTGTCGAGCACCGAGACGCTCAGCCGCTCGTGGGCCTCGTCATAGGCGGCCGTGACGGTGATCGATCCGGCCTCGGTGAACTTCACCGCGTTGCCGATCAGGTTCAGGAGCACCTGGCGCAGGCGGCCGCTGTCGATCAGCAGGTCGGCGGGCAAGTCGGCCAGGCCCTCGGTGCGCAGGGCCACGTCCCGGACGCCGGTCTCCAGCGAGAACAGGTCCAGCGCCTCCTCGATCAGCTGGGCGGGGGCGACGGGCTCGAGCTTCAGCTCCAGCTGGCCGGCCTCCAGCTTCGAGAAGTCCAGGATGTCGTTGATGGTGGTCAGCAGCGCCTTGCCGCCGCTCAGCACCCGGCCGATGAAGCGGCGGGCGTCGGGCGACAGGTCCGGCTCGTCGTCGACCAGGCGGGCGAAGCCCAGCACCGAGGTTAGGGGCGTGCGCAGCTCGTGGCTCATATTGGCCAGGAACTCGCCCTTCACCGCGGCGGCGGCCTCGGCCTCGTTGCGGGCCTCGCGAAGCTGGCGCTCCATGGCCTTCTGTTCGGTGACGTCGCGGACGATGTCGGTGATGCCGGTGACCTTGCCGGTCAGCGGGTCGCGCTGCAGACCCGGGCGGGATTCCAGCCAGATCACCTGGCCGTTCTTGCGGATCGCCCGATACTCGACGCGCGTGGGGCCGTTGTCGTGATGGGCGGCCATGTGGGCGATCTGTTCGACGACGATGGCGCGGATGGCCTCGCGGTCTTCCTCGTGCACGGTGGTCATGCCCTCGCGACCGACCAGTTCCTCGGGCGTGTAGCCCAGCATGGCGACGCTGGCGGGCGAGACGTACTGGATGATGCCGCGCAGATTGCTGTGGACGATCATGTCCTGGGCGTTCTCGGCCAGCTGGCGGAAGCGCGCCTCGCTGCGGGCGGCGGCCGCGTTGGCCTCGGTCATGCCCTGGAGGATCTCGCGGCGGTGCCGCTGGATCGAGGCCACGGGCAGGCTGATGAAGATCGCCACGGCCAGGAACAGCTGCAGCACGATCGCCTGGTCGGGTGAGCCCGAGGGCAGAAGCGTGATCGGGCCTTGGCCGGCCATGGTGAAGATCACCGCCACGATGGCCACCAGGGTCGCGCTCAGCGCCGCGCCCAGCACTTCCAGACGCCAGGCGACCAGCAGCATGACGGGCGGGATCACGAACAGCAGCGGCCGGCGCTGGGTGAAGACGCCGATGGTCACCGCCAGCAGCAGCAGCAGGCAGGCGACGCCGCTGACCGACAGGGGGCGTTCGCGCAGGTAGCGGCGCACGCGGACCAGGGCCAGCAGGCACGGCGTGATGGTCATCAGGCCCAGGATGTCGCCCAG
>NZ_JBFTZS010000532.1:0-2873 GCF_056406675.1 Caulobacter sp. P1_B12_2
CTGTTCGAACAGTATGGCCGCCCCTCGCATCCGAGCGACCTGCTGAAGATGCCGCTGATGATCTACACCCATGTGCGGGAAGCCCAGGAGTGGCGCTTCTTCCATCCCGTGCATGGCGAGCACCTGGTGATGGTGGACGGAGCGATCCGGGTGAACAACGGCCTGGCGGGGGTCCCGATCCTGCTGGCGGGCCTGGCCGCGACGCTCCAGCCGGAGGTCTATATCTGGGACGAGCTCAAGGAGGGCCTGCTCGAGGAGGTCCTGACGGACTGGACGCTGGTGCCGGTGCCCGTGCACATCCTGACCCCGCCGGGCCGCGCGCGGCCGGCGCGCGTGCGGGTGCTGATCGACTTCCTGCGCGAGCACTTCGCCAAGCAACCCTGGGCGCACGGCATCGAGACCTAGGGGGCTCAAACCGTCGATCAGCTGATTAGGCCGCTTTGGGCAACAGTGAAGCGCCGCTTGCGTCGATTATCGCCGAACGCCGGTCCCCCTATCCCTGTCTCCAGGCAATCAAGCCGATCGGGAGTAGGGACATGGACGGGTTCAAGATTTCGGCGAGCGACATTCTGGCGGGCGACCTGCTGGTCGGTGATTGGGGCGGCGCCTCGCGGACCCCGGCGACGGACCTGGCCCGCGGCGGTCTGGCGCCCTGGCAGGTGCGCACGCTGAACGCCCACATCGACGCCAATCTCGAGGGCGAGATTCGGGTCGAGGACCTCGCGGGGCTGGTCCGGCTCAGCGTCAGCCACTTCGGCCGGGCCTTCAAGCAGAGCTTCGGCCGCTCGCCCCACGCCCACGTCATCGCCGAGCGCATCGCCCGGGCCCAGGCCCTGATGCTGGAGACCGCCGAGCCCCTGGCCCAGATCGCCTTCGCCGTCGGCCTGGCCGACCAGAGCCACCTGTCGCGCCTCTTCCGGCAGGTGACCGGTGACAGCCCCCTCGCCTGGCGCCGCGCCCGCTGGACCCCCGCCCGCGCCGGCGTGACCGTGCAATGACCGCGAAAAAGGCGCTGGACTGACCCAAGGGCGCCGGCTGTCAGATCGGTTCAAGCCATCGTTCTTGGCAACCGTTCTGGGAGGAACGCCTATGCCCGAAGCTCTGATCATCGACGCCTGCCGCACGCCGCGCGGCATCGGCAAGGTCGGCAAGGGCGCCCTGGCCGACTTCCATCCCCAGCACCTGGCCGCCACGGTGCTGAAGGCGCTGGCAGAGCGCAACAACCTCAACACCGCCGAGGTCGACGACATCATCTGGGGCACCAGCACCCAGCGCGGCAAGCAGGGCGGGGACCTGGGCCGGATGGCGGCGCTGGACGCCGGCTACGACATCCGGGCCAGCGGCATGACCCTGGACCGGTTCTGCGGCTCGGGCATCACCACGGTGAACCTGGCGGCGGCCTCGATCATGTCGGGCATGGAGGACGTGGTCGTCGCCGGCGGGACCGAGATGATGTCCTACACCGCCGCCACCGCGGACCGCACCTCGCCCGGCCTGCTGGACAGCGGCAACCTGCGCCTGCGGGCCCGGCATCCGCAGAGCCACCAGGGCGTCTGCGCCGACGCCATCGCCACGCTGGAAGGCATTCCGCGCCAGGCCCTGGACGAGCTGGCCCTGGTCAGCCAGCAGCGCGCCGACCGGGCGATCCGCGAAGGCCGCTTCGACCGCGCCCTGGTTCCAGTCTATCGCGACGACGGCTCGATCGCCCTGGACCGCGAGGAGTTCCCGCGCCCCGAGACCACCCTGGAAGGGCTGGCCGGCCTGAAGGCCTCGTTCGGGGCCATAGCCGGCGTGCCGATCGACGAGGCCGGCACGACCTTGGGCGGCCTGATCCACCAGGTCTATCCGGACCTGAAGATCGAGCACGTCCACCACGCCGGCAACTCGTCGGGCGTGGTCGACGGCGCGGCGGCGGTGTTGCTGGCCTCGCCGGCCTACGCCGCCCGCAATGGTCTGAAGCCCCGCGCCCGGATCGTGGCCATGGCCAATATGGGCGACAGCCCGACCCTGATGCTCAACGCCCCCGTCCCCGCCGCCCGCAAGGTGCTGGCCAAGGCCGGGCTGACCGTCGACGACATCGACCTGTGGGAGATCAATGAGGCCTTCGCCGTGGTCGCCGAGAAGTTCATCCGCGACCTGGGGCTCGACCGCGACAAGGTCAATGTCAACGGCGGGGCCATGGCCTTGGGCCACCCGATCGGCGCCACCGGCTCGATCCTGATCGGCACGATCCTGGACGAGCTGGAGCGCCGCGACCTCAGGCGCGGTCTGGTGACCATGTGCGCGGCGGGCGGCATGGCCCCGGCCGTGATCATCGAGCGGGTGTAGCGGCCCCTACCCCTTCGTCGCGCTCAGCAGATTGTCGCGCAGCCGGGCCACGGACGCCTGGACCACGGGGAACTCGTTCTCGTCTAAACCGATGGCGTCGTTCAGCGCCTCCCCTGGATTGGCTTCGGCCAGACGGCGGCCGGCCGGCGTCAGGCTCAGCCGCACCTGGCGCTCGTCGGCCGGATCGCGCCGTCGCTCGATATAGCCCAGCGACTCCATCTTCTTGAGGATGGGGGTGAGGGTGTTGGACTCCAGGAACAGCTTCTCGCCCAGCGCGCCCACCGTCTGACCGTCCTCGTCGGCCAGCGCCACGAGGGCGATGTACTGGGTATAGGTCAGGCCCAGCGCGTCGAGCAGGGGCTTGTAGGCGCGGCCAAAGGCCAGGTTCGCCGAATAGACCGCGAAACACAGGAACTTTGGCAGCTTGGGGTCGTCGCCGTCGGTCGGCTGCGGGGTCGAAGGGGTCTGGGGCATCTGCTTATCCAGGCGTCAGGGCTCCGCCTATATAAATCGTCCGATTTAATCGGATACGATTTATATAGGCG
>NZ_JBFTZS010000533.1:0-2860 GCF_056406675.1 Caulobacter sp. P1_B12_2
GCTCCAGGGCCTGGGGCGGGAAGCCCATGCCCTGGGCGGCCGCCTGCAGCTTGGCGTAGGACTCCGGCGACAGCTTGCTCGACAGGGGCGCGGTCCGGTCGATGCCGTATTTCAGCATCAGGGCCTGGGGGTCCGCCGGCTTTTCGGGCTGCTCGATCTCCATCACCACATCGTCGGCGTCCTGGAAGGCCTTGGCGATCCTGGGCGAGCGCCACACCGTGGACGGCTTGAGCACGTGGACCGTGCCGAACAGGTAGATCGTCGAGTCCTTGTCCTTGATCGCCCACAGGGCGGGTTCGGCCAGAACGGGGCTCGCCCCCATCGCTGCGAGGGCGACAAGGGCGAAGGCGAAGCGGCGGGCGCGGACGAGCAGAATCATCATGCCGATACTGTCCCGGTCCGCGCCGCCAGCGGCAAGCCGCCTCTATTTCAGGAAGCTCTCCACCTCGAAGGCGAAGGCGGCCGGCTGGTCCAGCATGATGAAGTGCAGCGAGCCGTCGATCCGCTTGAGCCTGGCCGAAGCCATCGGCGCGTAGGCGCCGGTGTAGAGCGCGTCATAGGCCGACTGGGGCGCGCCGGTCGCCTCGTCCCAGGGGTAGAGCATCACGGTCGGGGTCTTGATCGAGACGATCTCGCCGCGCAGGTCGGTGGTCAGGTCGTCATAGAGGGCGCGGCCGGTCACCGAGGGGTTGGACGCGACCGAGGCTTCGGTGGCCGACTTCAGGCCGGCCGGCGACTTGACCAGGCGCGTCATGGTCCGCGCCTGACCGGCGGCCCAGGCCTCCGCGGTCGATTGCTCGGCCATGTTGCGCAGGGCGGCGGCCTGCGGCTTGACGCCTTCGACCGTGGCCTGGGGCGAGAACAGCACCGCGTAGAACGGCAGGCTGTCGACGACCATCAGCCGGCTTACGTCCTCGGGATGTTGGCGGRCCAGCATCAGACCCATCAGCCCGCCCATCGAGTGGCCGATCACGGCCGGCGACTTCAGCCTGGCGGACTTGATGTAGCCGTCCAGGGCGTCGACCGACGGCTGGATCACCGGCCCCTGCGCGTTGGCCCCGGCCGGCGTCCCGGCGAACCCGGCCATCTGGACCACGTGCAGCCGGTAGCGCCCCTGAAGCTGCTTGACGGTGTCGTCCCAGACGGCGGCGGACGAGGCCAGGCCGGGGATCAGGATCACGTCAGGCCCCTGCCCCGTCACCTCGACGGTGAACCGCGGCGCGGCGGCCGAGGGGACGGCGACGGACGCGGCGTGGGCGCGGCCCAACACGCCGTTGGCGGCCAGGATGGCCAGCAGGATGACGAACAGATGAAAGGAAGGGCGACGACGGATCATGGCTGAAACTCCTGATGGGCGGGCATGCGAAAGGGTTCGGCGGCGCGCCGGTGGATGGAATGCGATGGGGTTTGCGGGCTTGTTCCCGTCGCCGGGTCGCGGCGTCAGGTCAGGCTTCGTCCTGGAAGATGGTCTCGATCGGCATGCCGAACAGGCGGGCGATCTTGAAGGCCAGCGGCAGGCTGGGGTCGTACTTGCCCGTCTCCAGGGCGTTGATCGTCTGGCGCGAGACCTCCAGGCGCTCGGCCAGATCCGCCTGGCTCCAGTCGCGCTCGGCCCGCAGGACCTTGAGGCGGTTCTTCATCCTCGCGCCTCCGTCAGCGATAGCGGCGGGCGATCACGGCCTGGGCCAGGCCCATGAAGACCGCGAACACGGGCACGGTCGCCCAGGTGGGCACGTGCGGCGCCTTGTCGAAGGTTTCGAGAAACCCCCAGATCGTGGCGACGCTCAACGTGCCGGCCGCGCCCCAGAGCAGGCTATGGATCAGGGTCGTGCGGGCGAACTCGTCGGTCTCCTCGGCCAGATACAAGGCGACGCTGGCGATGCAGCAGAGGATGGCCAGCGCCGGGGCCAGCGCGATCGCATAGCCCCAGGGCCCCTCGGCCAACCCTTGGCGTCCCAGCGAGACCGCCGCCACCAGCAGGATGACATAGGCGCTCATCGAGACGCCGAACCGCAGCAGGTAGCGACGCATCGGCGGCCGGATCTTCTCGCGCCGAAACAGCTTGTTGGACAGCAGGGCGAAGGCCAGCGACGCGGCCACCGTGCCCAGCCCGCCGACATAGGACCAGACGCCGCCCTGCTTGCCGATCCAGATCGACAGCGCCACCGCCAGCAGGAAGGCGGCGAACAGTCCAAGTTTCTTCAGCGCGCTTGCGGGCGCGACATCGTCCGACATGACAAGCCTCCTCGCCTAATTGACAAGGACACTTGTCTTACAGGGCGGAAGCAATGTCAAGCAAGCTTGTCATGAAGTCGAGATTGTCGGGCTAAGCGGCCTTGCGCAGGGGCGCGGCGTCGAACTGATCGACCTGGCTCACATGGACTGGCTTGGAGGCGGACCGGCGGAGTGTCCGGCCTTCATGGCGCCCACGCAGGATCGCCCAGCCGTAGCGCGAGAAACGGTCCTCATAGTCGGACCAGCGGATGATCCGCCCCTGGTCGTCGCAACGCCAGATCGCCTTGTCGCAGCCCGGGATCGGGACGGCCCGATTCCAGATCGCGACCCGCTTGGCGTGCGTCGAATAGGTCCCGCCGAAGAGTGCGTTCATGGCCTCGAAACTCCACTGAGCCGGCGACTGGGTGAGTCGTTTCGCCGACAAAGGGAAACTAGCACTGGGGGAGGCCGAATTGGGGCCACACCACATGTAGTGCGACGCCGTGCCGCGCGACCGAATGACAGGTCATGTGATCGACGAACGACGGTCCGCGTCGAGCGCCACCACGAGGTCGGCGCGGGCGGGCGTTTCGCGGGCGATGTGGCGGGTCAGGCGCTCATAGTGCTGGACGAAGACGGCCACCTC
>NZ_JBFTZS010000534.1:0-2858 GCF_056406675.1 Caulobacter sp. P1_B12_2
GCCTTGACCAGGTCGACGACCCGGCGACGCAGCCGACGGTCGTTCAGGCGCGGAAACAGTCCGGCCAGCTCCAAACCCTCGGGCGTGGCGACGAACTGGGTCATGCGCTGGGCGAAGCCATCGTCGGCCGAGCCCTGAGCGGTCTCGTCCAGGCCCTCGAAGAAATAGGACACCGGCGACTGCAGCAGGCGCGCGGCCTCGTACAGCTTCGAGGCGCTGATCCGGTTGGCGCCGCGCTCGTATTTCTGGATCTGCTGGAAGGTGATGCCCAGGGCTTCGGCCAACTGGGTCTGGCTGAGGCCCAGGACCTTGCGACGGATCCGAAGACGCGCCCCGACATAGAGATCGACGGGGTGAGCCTGGTCGGAAAGGGGTTTGTCGGTCATCCGCGTCACGTTCCTCCCAGCGGCCCCGCGCCCTCGCTCGATGCACGAGCGTGTGGTCCAGCTTGGTTAACACAGGATAGACCCATGCGGTTGCGTTAGTCACGCCTCTGACACATCCGTTGTCCCGGCAAAATGTCCCGTCGGGCTTGACGTTTGGCGCGAGCAAGGGTGTCTGCCGCCCATGGAGACAAAGCTGCGCGCGCGGGTGGCGGTGGCCGGCGCCGGCGCGATCGGATCGGCCGTGGCGTTGACCCTGGCCCGCGCCGGATTCGACGTCACGCTTTTCGATCCCAATCCCGTCGGCGACAACGCGTCGGGCGTGGCGGCCGGCATGCTGGCGCCGGTGGCCGAAGCCGTGTTTGACCCTGTCTCGACCCCGCACCTGGCCCTGCTGCGACGCGCGCGCGACCTCTGGCCGGCCTTCGCCGAGGGACTGGACCTGGAAATCCTGCGCGACGGCCTGAGGGTCGAGGGCGACGCCGCGTGGCTGACGAGCATCGCCGCCCGCTTCGAAGCCCTGGGCGCCCCCTTCCAGCGCCTGGACGGCGCCCTGATCGACGCCGAGGACTGGCGGATCGAGGCGCGCCCGGCCCTGGTCGCCCTGCGCGCCGCCTTCGAGCTGCTGGGCGGACGTTTCCAGTCCCGCGCCTTCACCACCGACGACCTGTCGGCCTTCTCCGCCGTCGTCCTGGCCACCGGCGCGGCGGATGCGTCCGGCCTGGCCCCCGAACTGGCGACGCTGAGCCCGATCAAGGGCCAGATCCTGCGCGCCGATCGCGGTCCCGCGACCGGGCCGGTGATCCGGGGCGAGGGCGTCTATATCGCTCCCGGCGAGAGCCCGGCGATCGGCGCGACCATGGAGACGGGCCGCGACGACCTGGCCGTCGATCCTTCGGCGACCGACGCCCTGCGCGCGGCGGCGATCCGCCTGCGCCCGGAGCTGGCCGATGCGATCCTGACCACCGAGGTCGGGGTGCGGGCGGCCACCCCCGACGGTCTGCCGTTGGTGGGCTGGAGCGCGACACCGGGTGTGATGCTGGCCGTGGGGACCCGCCGCAACGGCTGGCTGCTGGCCCCGCTTGTGGCCGATCTGGTCGCGGCGTATCTGAGGGGTGATAACCCAGGCCCGGACGCCGCGTCGCTGGACGCGCGGCGCTTCTCGAGGACCTGAGCGACAACAACAAAAGGGCAGGGGCGAATGAGCGGATTCTGGTTGACCGAGGAGCAGGAAGCCATCCGCGAGGGCGTCGCCAAGCTGTGCGCCGACTTCGACGACGACTACTGGCGCCGCACCGACGAGACCGGGATTTTCCCAGAAGAATTCGTGGCCGCCATCGCGCAGGGCGGCTGGCTGGGCGTGGCCATGCCCGAGAGCGTCGGCGGGGCGGGCCTGGGCCTGACCGAGGCGGCGATCATGATGCAGACCGTGGCCCAGTCCGGCGCGGGCTTCTCGGGCGCCAGCGCCATTCACCTGAACATCTTCGGCCCCATGCCGATCGTGAAGTTCGGCACGGACGAGCAGCGCCAGAAGCATCTGCCGCGGCTGATCTCGGGCGAGGACAAGATGTGCTTCGCGGTGACCGAGCCCAATTCGGGCCTGGACACCTCCAGCCTGGAGACGAGGGCCGAGAAGGTCGAAGGCGGTTATCGTCTGAACGGCCGCAAGATCTGGACCACCGGCGCCCAGCGCGCCAACAAGATCCTGATCATCGCCAGGACCACGCCCAAGGACCAGTGCGCCAAGCCGACCCAGGGCCTGAGCCTGTTCTACACCGACCGCGAGAAGATCGAGGCCAAGCCGATCCCCAAGATGGGGCGCAAGGCGGTCGAGTGTAACATGCTGTTCATCGAGGATCTGTTCGTGCCGGCGGACGATCTGGTCGGCGAGGAGGGCAAGGGCTTCGCCTACCTGCTGCACGGCCTCAATCCCGAGCGGGTGCTGTTCGCGGTCGAGGCCGTCGGCCTGGGACGAGCGGCCCTGGCCAAGGCGACGACCTACGCCAAGGAGCGGATCGTGTTCGGCCGGCCGATCGGCCAGAACCAGGGCGTGGCCCATCCGCTGGCCCGGTCCTGGGCCGAGCTGGAAGCCGCCAACCTGTTGGCCTTCAAGGCGGCCGCGCTCTACGACCGCGGCCAGGATTGCGGGGCCGAGGCCAACGCCGCCAAGTACCTGGGCGCCGAGGCCGGCTTCACCGCCTGCGAGAGCGCGGTCCTGGCCCACGGCGGCATGGGCTACGCCAAGGAATACGACGTCGAGCGCTATTTCCGCGAAGCCATGATCGCGCGGATCGCCCCGATCAGTCGCGAGATGATCCTGAACTTCATCGCCGAGCGGGTGCTGGGTCTGCCGAAGAGTTATTGAGGGCGTCTTTCTTCTCTAGGCCTTCCCCCACGGGGGAGGACCTGGGTTGCGGCGAACACTTGCCCCCTACGGACCGCTTCGCGGTCGTCTTCCCCCAGAGGGGGAAGAGG
>NZ_JBFTZS010000535.1:0-2847 GCF_056406675.1 Caulobacter sp. P1_B12_2
CTCCAAGGCCTGGCGGGGACGATGGCGGGACAGGCGGGTTGACGGGGCTGGGAGTTCAAACCGGCCTGTTCGAGGATCAGTCGGAGTCGCCGACGGCCCCTTCCGGGCGACTTTGATCCTGCCCGCCTGAGGGGAAACGTCGATCGGGATGAAACAAGCCCTCAGTCGCCGTCCCTTGAGAAGAACGGTTTCGCGGAGCGGTCGAGCCAAGCCGAAACGCACATTCAAACCCACGGTCATCCGGGCTCGGCCCGGACCGCTCCGCGCCTCCCCCACCCTTCAGCGGCAATCCGCGTGAAGCGGCCAACCCGTGCGCGCGGTCTATCTTTTGAAAGGAGCTTGATGCCTCGATCCAAGCTGCCCCGCCCCTACTTCTTGATCTGCCCCGCCAGGTACTTGCGGATCGCCGCGCCGTACGGCGGACGCAGGGCCAGCATGGGTCCGATGTCCTTCTTGAGCTGCTGGTACACCGCCTTCTTGTGGCTGAACTCCAGGAAGCCGTCGCGGCCATGATACGACCCCATGCCGGCCGGGCCGACGCCGCCGAACGGCAGGTCCTCCTGGGCGACGTGGAAGATCACGTCGTTGATCGTCACCCCGCCGCTGGTCGTGCGGTTCAGCACCATGTCCCGCTCGGCGGTGTCGGTTCCGAACCAGTAGAGCCCCAGCGGCCGGTCGCGGCCGTTGATGTAGTCGACCGCCTCCTCGACCTTGCCGTAGGTCTTCACCGGCAGCACCGGACCGAAGATCTCATCGTGCATCACCGTCATGTCGTCGGTGGGGTTGAGGATCAGGGTCGGGGGGATCTTGCGATGCTCCTGCTGGCTGAAATCCTCGCCGGCCGGATTGATCTCGACGATCGTCGCGCCCTTGGCCCGGGCGTCGTCCACATGGCCCTTGATCCGGTCGTAGTGACGCTGGGCGACCACGGCGGTGTAGTCGGGATTGTCCCGGAGCGTCGGGAAGGTCCGGGCCACGGCGGCCTTGGCCTCGGCCACGAAGCTGTCGATCTGGTCGGCGGGGGCCAGAACATAGTCGGGCGCCAGGCAGATCTGGCCGGCGTTCAGGGTCTTGCCGTTCATGATCCGCGCCGCCGCCGTGGCCATGTCGGCCCCGCGCGACAGGATCACCGGGCTCTTGCCGCCCAGTTCCAGGGTCACCGGCACCAGGTTCTCGGCCGCGGCCCGCATGACGTGACGGGCCACCGAAGTGGCGCCGGTGAAGACCAGATGGTCGAACGGCAGGCTGGTGAAGGCCTGGCCGATCTCGGGTCCGCCGGTGATCACCGCGATCTCCTCCTCCGAGAAGACCTTGGCGAACATGGCCTTCATCAGTTCGGACGTGACCGGCGTGAACTCGGACGGCTTGATCATCGCCCGATTGCCCGCTGCCAGCACGCCGGCCAGCGGCGCGAAGGTCAGGTTGACCGGGAAGTTCCAGGGGCTGATCACCCCGACCACGCCCTTGGGCTGGTACTGGACCTCGGCCTTGGCGCCGAACAGACCCAGCAGCGCCGGCGTGGTCTTGCGCTTTTCCGGGCGCATCCACTTGGCGAGGTTTTCCTTGGCGTGCTTGAGCGGCCCGATCGAGGCGGCGATATCGGTCAGGCCGGTGGCGTCCTTGGACCGCGCGCCGAAATCGGCGTTCAGGGCGTCGGCGATCTCGGCCTGATGATCGACCAGCAGGCCGATGCAGCGGTCGAGCCAGTCGATGCGACGTTCGGCCGTCGGGGCGCCTTGTCGCAGGTGCGCGGCCTTCTGCGCATCAAGGATCCGCAGGAGCGAAGCCTTGGAAGCTTCCAGGTTGAGGTTGGCGGGCGCGTTCACGGTCAGGTTTCTCCCAGCGGCCTGAAGGCTCATCTTATCAGCGTTCACAATGCGTGCGGCGGAGAGAACACGCAAGTGAACGTCGTTCGTTCTTAACGGGTCGTTTGAACTCTTCGGTCTAGATTGCAGCTCCAAGCGAGCATCCGGGCGATGCGGCGCTGTTGGGGGACTAGAGATGTCGGACGTCGAGACCACGCTGCGCGGCCCTGAGGCCTACAAGATCGCCGGCCGCGCGCTGAGCCTGATGGAACGCCATCAGGTGTGGCCGACCGCGCTGAACTTCGAGCTTTGGACCCACTTCGTCGCCGATCCGGAAGGCGCCCTGGCCCGCGAACTCACCCGCCTCATCTCGCTGGGCGAACCGCTCACCGAGCTGCTCAGCGAAGAACTGGCCGCGACCTACCTGCCCAAGGCCAAGCTGAACGAACAGATCCGCGACGCCGGCGACCTGCTGAGCAAGGAACTGGAATCGGTCTCCAAGGCCATCCAGGACGCCCAGAAGAGCAACGCCGCCTACGGCAAGACCCTGAACGGCGCGGTCAAGGACCTCGACGCCTCGCAGGACGTCGACAGGCTGAAGGCCGTGGTCGGCGGCCTGGCTGACGCCACCCGCCGCATCCAGAAGGAAAACAAGTCGCTGGAGACCCGCCTGGCGGAATCCACGGCCGAGGTCGATCGCCTGCGCGAGCACCTGGAACAGGTCCGCCGCGACGCCACCACCGACGGCCTCACCAACCTCGCCAACCGCAAGGCCTTTGACGAAGAACTCGACCGCGCCTGCTCCGAGGCCGACGAAGCCGGCACCACGATCTGCCTGGCCGTGCTCGACATCGACCATTTCAAGGGCTTCAACGACACCTGGGGCCACCAGACCGGCGACCAGGTCATCCGCTATGTCGCCAGCGTCATCGGCCGCGTCGCCGCCCCACCCCGCTTCGCCGCCCGCTACGGCGGCGAGGAGTTCGCGATGATCTTCCCGCGGGAATCGGCGGCCATCGTCGCCGGCACCCTGGAAGAGATC
>NZ_JBFTZS010000536.1:0-2832 GCF_056406675.1 Caulobacter sp. P1_B12_2
GGGTACGCCCAGTTCTGCGCCTTCGGCCGGATGCTGGACGCCTGGCTGGCCCGCCATGGCGCAACCCCGCTGTTCGACCGGGTCGAGGTCGACGACGGCGATCCGGCCGCCCTGCGCCACTGGCAGTCGCATGTCGGCCTGCTGGCCGGCGTCACCGACGCCCCCGACTGGACCCGTCCGCGCTACGGCCGCTGGCGGCTGGCCCAGCGCCGCCGGTTGAACCCGGGCAGCACCGCCGATCCTGCCTTCCACATCCGGCTCGAGGCGCTGGAGGCCGCGACCTGGGAAGCCGGCGACATCCTCGAGGTCGGGCCGCGCAACGATCCAGCCGATACGGCGGCCCTGCTGGCCCGGCTGGGCCTGGACCCCGCCGCCCCGGTCGTCGCCGAGGACGGCGCGACCTTGGCCCAGGCCCTGTCCTGGCGACGCCTGCCGCACGACGACGGCTTCGCCTCCGCCTCCCCTCAGGCCCTGGTCGACGCCCTGCCGCCCCTGCCCCACCGCGAATATTCGATCGCCTCGCTGCCGGCCGACGGCGGCGTCGAGCTGCTGGTCCGGGCGATGAGGCGGGCCGACGGCAAGCCTGGACTGGGCTCGGGCTGGCTGACCGCCCACGCCGCCGAGGGGGCCGAGATCGCCGCGCGGGTGCGGACCAACCGCAGCTTCCACGGCCCGAGCGACGACCGGCCGCTGATCCTGATCGGCAACGGCACGGGCCTGGCCGGCCTGCGCGCGCATCTCAAGGCCCGGGCGGCCCTCCCTTCCTCGAGCTTGGGCCGCCACCGCAACTGGCTGGTGTTCGGCGAGCGCGCCTCGGCCCACGACTATTTCCACCAGGCCGAGATCGAGGCCTGGCGCGCGACCGGCGTGCTGGCGCGCCTGGACCTGGCTTTCTCCCGCGACCAGGACCGCAAGATCTATGTCCAGCATCGCCTGATGGAGGCGTCCGACACGCTGCGCGCCTGGATCGCCGACGGCGCAGCGATCTATGTCTGCGGCTCGCTGGAGGGGATGTCTGGGGATGTCCACGCCGTGCTGACGGCCGTGCTGGGCGCCGAGACGATGGAGCGGCTGGCCGACGAGGGGCGGTATCGGCGGGACGTGTATTGAGGCCGGGGACATGCCCTCGCGGCGTGTCCCCAACAAGACCCAGTGCGAAACTTGGGGACACGCCGCAAGGGCATGTCCCCGTCAGTTGGACAGCCGATCCCGCTCCTCCGGCGTATTGGCCCCCCGCAGCCGCAACCGCAGCGCCTCGTCGCAGGGCAGCGCCACAAGCCCCGCCCGCTCGACCAGCCGCCGAAGCGGCCAGCCCGCCTCCGCGTCCGTCGGCAAGGCGTCCAGGATCACCATCATCGGCACGGGCAAGCCGTCGTGGAACGCCCCCGGATCGGCCGCCGCCAGCAGCGGCGCCAGGTCCTGCGCCGTCACGGTCGGGGCGTCGACCGCCAGCACCAGGGCCCGTGTCAGGCCATGCGCCGCCAGGGCCCGCGCCCCGGCCAGCACCCCGCCGACCGGGCCCGCGCCCGGCGCCGGATCGTCGACATGTTCCAGCCCGTGATCGCGCCCCGCCGTCAGCACCCGCACGGCTCCGACCGACGTCGCCAAGGCGGCCACGCGATCGACCGCCCTCTGCCCGTCCCACGCCAGCGACGCCTTGTCGGCGCCCATGCGACGCGAGCCGCCGCCGGTCAGGATGATCGCCCCGAACGGGGTGGTGCATGGGGTCATGACGTCAATCTAGGTCAGACAAAGTTCGCCGTCTGCACCCCTGTTGGTCGCGATGGGTTCGGACGAAAGCCGGACAGAACAGGAGACCGCGACCCGAGACCACGCCGCGGGCTCCTCTGCTCCATCAAAGACTTGCGCCTCGTCTTCCAACACACGGGCAAAACGGTCTAGTGTCCGCCGCGATCAAGGGACGGAACATCGATGAACGACCGTAACGAGCGTCAACGCCGCCGCACGACCCAGAGCGCGACCATCCGCGACGTGGCCGCCCTGGCCGGGGTTTCGCCGATGACGGTGTCGCGGGTCATCAACCGCGAGACGACGGTCAAGTCCGAGACCAAGGCCCTGGTCGACGCCGCGATCCGCGACCTGAACTACGCGCCCAATCCGGCCGCCCGCAGCCTGGCCGGCTCGGCCCCGTTCCGCATCGGCCTGCTCTACGACAACCCCTCGACCGGCTACCTGTCGGAATTCCTGGTCGGCGCCCTGGACGAAAGCAGCCGCACGGGCGCCCAGGTCGTGATCGAGAAGTGCGCCGAGCCGGAGCTGGCCGGCGCCACCCTGACCCGCCTGCTGAAGACCGGCGTCGATGGCCTGATCCTGCCCGCCCCGCTGTGCGAGAGCGCTCAGGTCCTGGCCGAGGTCCGGGCCGCCGGCGCGGCCGCCGTGGCCGTGGCGCCGGGCATGCCCAGCGCCGACATGGCCACCATCCGCATCGACAACGAGGCCGCCGCCTTCGAGCTGGCCCAGCACCTGCTGGCCCTGGGCCACAAGCGGTTCGGGATCATCAAGGGCCACCCCAACCAGACGGTCAGCCAGCAGCGGCTGGACGGCTTCCGCTCGGCCCTGACCGCGGCGGGCATCCCCGACGAGAACGTCCGCGTCGAGCAGGGCTACTTCACCTATCGCTCGGGCCTGGAGGCGGCCGAGCGGCTGCTGGGCGAGGACGACCGGCCCACCGCCATCTTCGCCGGCAACGACGACATGGCCGCGGCCACGGCGGGCGTCGCCCACCGCATGGGCCTGGACGTGCCCGAGGACGTGTCGATCGTCGGCTTCGACGACACCTCGATCGCCGCCAACATCTGGCCGGCCCTGACC
>NZ_JBFTZS010000537.1:0-2816 GCF_056406675.1 Caulobacter sp. P1_B12_2
CTGCAGGGCCGCCGCCAGGAGAAGGCTGATCACCCTCTAGGTCTCCGTCTTCAGATAGATCTCCGAGCCCTGCTCGCGGAACTTGTCGCTCATCTCGGCCATGCCCTGTTCGATGGAGTTCGGCGCCATGCCGGCCGCGAATTCGCGGACTTCCTGGCTGATCTTCATCGAGCAGAACTTGGGGCCGCACATCGAGCAGAAGTGCGCGGTCTTGTGCGCCTCCTTGGGCAGGGTCTCGTCGTGGAAGGCCCGGGCGGTTTCGGGGTCCAGGCCCAGGTTGAACTGGTCCTCCCAGCGGAACTCGAACCGCGCCCGGCTGATGGCGTCGTCCCACATGGCCGCGCCGGGGTGACCCTTGGCCAGGTCGGCGGCGTGGGCGGCCAGCTTGTAGGTGATGACGCCGGTCTTGACGTCGTCGCGGTCGGGCAAGCCCAGGTGTTCTTTCGGCGTGACGTAGCAGAGCATGGCCGTGCCGAACCAGCCGATCATCGCCGCCCCGATCGCGCTGGTGATGTGGTCGTAGCCAGGGGCGATGTCGGTGGTCAACGGGCCGAGCGTGTAGAAGGGGGCCTCGTGGCAGTGCTTCAGCTGCTCATCCATGTTGGCCTTGATCTTGTGCATGGCCACGTGGCCCGGCCCTTCGATCATCACCTGCACGCCGTGCTTCCAGGCCACCTTGGTCAGCTCGCCCAGGGTGCGCAGCTCGGCGAACTGGGCCTCGTCATTGGCGTCGGCGGTCGAGCCCGGACGCAGGCCGTCGCCCAGCGAGAACGACACGTCGTAGGCGCGCATGATCTCGCAGATCTCTTCGAAGCGCTCGTAGAGGAAGTTCTCCTTGTGGTGCGCCAGGCACCACTTGGCCATGATCGAGCCGCCGCGCGAGACGATGCCGGTGACCCTCTTTGCAGTCAGCGGGATAAAGGGAAGTCTGACGCCGGCGTGGATGGTGAAGTAGTCCACCCCCTGCTCGGCCTGCTCGATCAGGGTGTCGCGGAAGACCTCCCAGTTCAGGTCCTCGGCCACGCCATTGACCTTCTCCAGCGCCTGGTAGATCGGCACCGTGCCGATCGGCACCGGGCTGTTGCGGATGATCCAGTCACGGATGTTGTGGATGTTGCGGCCGGTCGAAAGGTCCATGACCGTGTCGGCGCCCCAGCGCGTGGCCCAGACCAGCTTGTCGACCTCGTCGGCGACGGTGGAGAGCACGGCCGAATTGCCGATGTTGGCGTTGATCTTGACCAGGAAGTTGCGGCCGATCGCCATCGGCTCCAGCTCGCCGTGGTTGATGTTGGCCGGGATGATGGCGCGGCCGCGCGCCACTTCCTGGCGGACGAACTCGGGGGTCACGAAGTCGGGGATCGAGGCGCCGAAGTCCTCGCCGTCGCGGATGCACGGGCGGTCCTGCTCGCGGCGCAGGTTCTCGCGGATGGCGACATATTCCATCTCGGCGGTGACGATGCCGGCGCGGGCATATTCCAGCTGGGTGACCAGCTTGCCCTGGGCGCCCTTGAAGATCGGCCGCTTGGCCATGAACTGCGGGGCCAGGTGCTTGCCCTGGGCGAAGCCGTTGTCCTCGGGCTTCACCTCGCGGGGATTGGTGACCAGTTCACTGTCGCCGCGCGCGATGATCCAGGGCTCGCGCACGCGCTCCAGGCCCTGCTCGATATCGATCTTGGAATGGGGGTCGGTATAGGGGCCCGACGGGTCATAGATGGTGACCGGCGGCTCGTTGGCGCTGGGGTGGACCGCGACCTCGCGGAACGGCACCCGGATGTCGGGGAAAAGGCTACCGGCCTGGTAGACCTTGCGCGAACCGGGGCGTTCGCCCGTGGGGATCGCGCCGATGGCGTCTTTGATGGGCAGTTGAACGTTCATTTCGGGCGCTCCTCAAGCGTTAAGGAGACCCGGACGTGTCGCGCTAAGTCGGTTTACGGGCTGGGCTTCTAGGCCGAGACCGCGTTCCCTCCCTTCGCCGGCATGACCCGGATCAGGTTCGACGGGTCAGGGCTGGCGCCCAATCTCAGCCGCGCGAAGCGGCCCCCCGGTGAACGGGGGGACACTAGGCCGACTGACGTACGGGTCAAGCGTCCACCCGAAACCTTCTCCGCTCCGGGAAGATGTCTTCTACAGCGTCCGCGCGCCGAAAGTGTCGCACGCCCCCGGATCACCCGCATCGTAGCCCTTGCCGAACCAGCGCATGCGCTGGGCCGAGGTGCCGTGGGTGAAGCTGTCGGGCATGACCCGGCCCTGGGACTGTTCCTGGATGGCGTCGTCGCCGACCGCCGAGGCCGCGCCCAGGCCGTCCTCGATGTCGGCGCGGTTGATCTGGATGCCGCCGCCCGAGGCCTCGGGCGCGTGGCGGGCCCAGACGCCGGCGTAGCAATCGGCCTGCAGCTCCAGCCGCACCGAGCCGCTCTCGGCGCCCCGCGCGCCCAGGCGTCGCGCTTCGTCCGACGCTCCGGTCAGGGTCTGGATGTGGTGACCGATCTCGTGGCTGATCACGTAGGCGCGGGCGAACTCGCCCTTGGCCCCGAAGCGGGTTTCCAGCTCGTTCCAGAAGCTGGTGTCCAGATAGACCTTCTGGTCCGCCGGACAGTAGAAGGGCCCCATCGCCGACTGACCCGTGCCGCAGCCTGTGCCCGTGGCCTGGGTGTAGAGCACCACCGCCGCGGGCGGCCGATAGTTGACGTTATGCTTGGCCAGCAGCGGACCCCAGACATCTGTGTTGGAGGTCTCGATCACGTCGATGAACTGGCCCTCCTTGTCGCTGACCGAGCCGCGCGCGCCCTCCTGGGCGGCGGGCTGCTGGGCGCCGT
>NZ_JBFTZS010000538.1:0-2813 GCF_056406675.1 Caulobacter sp. P1_B12_2
AGTGGTCGACGCCGCAGAGCTCCGAGCACTGGCCGTAATAGACGCCGATCGTGTCGGCCTTGAACCAGGTTTCGTTCAGGCGGCCGGGGATGGCGTCGGTCTTCAGGCCGAAGGCCGGCAGGGCGAAGGCGTGGATCACGTCGGCGCCGGTGACCTGCACGCGGATCACCTGGTTGACCGGCACCACCAACGGCTTGTCGGCGGCCAGCAGGTACGGGACCTTCTTGGCGTCGGCCTGCGCCTTGGTCAGCGGGGCCGAGATGATCTCGCTGATCTTCTGGTCGGGATACTCATAGCCCCAGTACCACTGGTAGCCGGTGGCCTTCACCGTCAGGTAGGGCTTGGGCATGTCGTTGTAGGCGAACAGCAGCCGGAACGAGAAGATGGCGATGACCATCAGGATCAGCACCGGACCGATGGTCCAGATGATCTCGACGGTGGTGTTGTGGCTGAACTTGGCCGGGACCGGGTTGGCCTTGGCGTTGTAGCGGATGGCGATCCAGATCAGCAGGCCCAGCACCAGCAGGGTGATGGCCACGATGATCGGCATCAGGATGTGGTCGTGGAAGGCGATCGCCTCGTACTTCAGCGGCGAGGCCGCCTTCTGGAGGTGGATCGCGTCCGGGGTCGGCTGACCCAGCAGCTCAGCGCCCTTGGCGAGGGCTTGCCCCGCGAACACGCCCGAAAGGGCCATCGTCGTGGCGGCGACGGCGGCTACGCCCGTCAACTTCCGCCGCATCCCCTGAATTTGCGCCTTCATATCCCTCACGGCCCGTTTCGGCGGCGATTTGGCGTCGCGATCAACCCCACGCCGCGCCGACATGCACAATACGACCAGCGACACGGGACTTAGGCAATCGACTTCGTCAGGCGACGAGGAATCGAAGGCCGGTCCCGGCGTCTCTGGCCGGTCGCTGGCGTGCATACGCGCTCCAATCCCGGTTGCCAAGCGCCAGAGGCGTTCCCCCGAACGCCTTGCGCGGAGCCAAGGCGCCTCACCTGAGAACAGGTCTCAACAACGATCCATTTGGGGCTACGTACCATTACTAACATGTAATGACAGCTACCTTGCATTGGACACTACCTTGCGTCACAAGGGTGCTCAGCAACGGGAACCTGCAAGCCGTGACGGAAGCCATCGAAGTTCAACTCAAGAAAGGCGTGCTGGCGCTCTGCGTGCTGGCCCTGCTGTCGCGCGCCGACAGCTACGCCTACGAAATCGCCAGCAAGCTCGCCAAGGATATCGATATGGGGGAAGGGACGATCTACCCGCTCATGCGCCGCATGCAGTCGGACGGCCAGGTCGAGACCTATCTGGTGGAATCCCAGAGCGGTCCGCCGCGCAAATACTACCGCCTGACCGCCGCCGGTCGGGCCAGCTTCGAGGCGCAGAAGACCGAATGGGCGGCCTTCACCGCGGCCGTCGAGACCATCTTGGGAGCCGCCGCATGACGCGCGCCGAATTCCTCACCCGCCTCAAGCGCGGGCTGGCCGGCCTGCCCGCCGCCCAGATCGCCGACATCGTCGCCGACTACGAGGCCCACTTCAACGAAGCCCAGGAAGCCGGGCGCAGCGAGAGCGAAGTGGCCGCCGCCCTGGGCGAACCCGAACGCCTGGCCCGCGAACAGCGCGCCGAGCAGGGGGTCAAGCGCTGGGAAGAGGCCAAGAACCCCTCGGCCGCCGCCGGCGCGATCTTCGCCATCGTCGGCCTGGGCGCGATCGACATCCTGTTCCTGCTGCCCCTGCTGATGGGCGTGCTGGGGACGTTGTTCGCCTTCTTCATGGCGTCCATCGGCATCTTCGTGGCCGGGGGCGCGGTCGCCACCGTGGGACCGTTCGCCGGACCGCCCGGCGGGCCCGCCGTGGCCTTCCTGCTCGGCATAGGCCTGATGGCCGCCGCCACCGCCCTGGCCGCCGTCACCACCCTGCTGACCATCGCCCTGGTCAATGGCCTGGTCTGGTACGGCCGCCTTCACTACCGGCTGCTGAAGCCGGCCATCGAAACCCAGGTCTGAGGGGACCGCCATGATCCGCAACCTGACTATCGTCGCCGTCGCCAGCTTCGTGCTCTGCGTCGGCTGCTTCGCCGGGGCCTTCGCGCTCGGCGGCCGCGACATCGTCAAGAACGGCTGGAGCTTCCCGGCCGACTGGAACGTCGAAGTCAGCGATGACAACGACCACGTCCATATCGGCCCCGGCTCGGGCCACGTCGACAACGGCGAGAACACCACCCGGGACATCGCCTGGAGCGGCTCGGACTCCTTGCAGATCGACGCGCCGGCCGAGGTGATCTTCACCCAGGCCGCCGCCGGGGCCGGAGCCAGCGTCCGGGTCACCGGTCCCAAGGCCCTGGTCGACCGGGTGATCATGGAGAACGGCCGTATCGCCCTGCGCGACGCCGACGGCGGCGGTACGGTCATCATCCACGCCCGGCGCGACAGCGACCAGCTGTCCATCGAGATCGTCGCCCCCAGCGTGCGGTCCTTCACCCTGAACGGCAGCGGCGACCTCTATCTGAAAGCCTATGACCAGCCGGACCTGGTGCTGGAGATCAACGGCAGCGGCAATGTCGACGCCCAGGGCAAGGCCAAAAAGGTCGACCTGCGGGTCTCGGGCTCGGGCGAGGCCGACCTGCGCGGTCTCGACACCGGCGACGCCAAGATCGCCCTGGCCGGCAGCGGCGAGGCGCATGTCGCTCCGCACGGCGCGACCGAAGTCGACGTGGCCGGCAGCGGCGACGTCTACCTGACCAGCAAGCCCACCGTCCTCAACTCGAACGTCGCCGGCTCCGGCGAGGTGCACCAGGACTGGTG
>NZ_JBFTZS010000539.1:0-2801 GCF_056406675.1 Caulobacter sp. P1_B12_2
GTCAGAAGCTGACCCTGGTCGGCCAGTCCAAGAATTCCGTCGTGATCAACTGGTCCGACCTGCCGCACTAGGTCGGACCGCTCGGGCGCGTCTCAGCCGACCTTCAGCAGGTTGAAGCGGTAGAGCAGCGCGCCCAGCACCGCGCCGATGGCCGGGGCGACGAAGAAAAGCCAGAGCTGCGCCAAGGCCTGGCCGCCGACGAAGATGGCCGGGCCCAGGCTGCGGGCCGGATTGACCGAGACGCCGGTCACCTGGATGCCCACGATGTGGATCACCGCCAGGGAGATGCCGATGCCCAGCCCCGCGAAGCCCGGGGCGGCGTCGGTGCCTGTCGAGCCCAGGATGACGATCACGAACAGAGCGGTCATCACCACCTCGAAGACGAAGGCCGCCTCGACGCCGAAACCGCCGCCATAGCCGGGGCCCCAGCCGTTCTGGCCCAGGCCGTGCGTCGTGCTTCCGGCGATGAACAGCAGCACCGCGGCGCCGGCTATCGCGCCGGCGAACTGGGCCGCCCAGTACAGCACCATCTCCCTGACGCTCATCCGCCCGGCCACGAAGGCCGCCAGACTGACGGCCGGATTGACGTGGCAGCCCGACACCGGACCGATGCCATAGGCCATGGCCACGATCGCGAAGCCGAACGCCAGGGCGATGCCCAGTTGTCCCACGTGGTCGCCACCGAGAACGGCCGCGCCGCAACCGAACAGCACCAGGGCGAACGTGCCGATGAACTCGGCGACGAGTTTAGACATTGACCGCCTCCCACTCCCGTTGGCCTCGGAGGCCAGCGGGGCGAGCTTGTACCGCTTTGGCGGAGCCAGGAATGGGGGAAAACCCTTTTGGCGGCGCGAAGGCGCGCCCTAGGTCTCGAGCAGCATGTCCGGCCGGGCTCGCAAGCGAGCCGCGTCGCGCAGGGGCGGCGCGCCGAACAGGCGGGCGTATTCGCGGCTGAACTGCGAGGGGCTGTCATAGCCCACCGCGTGGCCGGCCGAGCCGGCGTCCAGCCGCTGGGCCAGGATCAGCTTGCGCGCCTCCTGCAGGCGGATCTGCTTCTGGTACTGCAAGGGGCTGAGCGCGGTCACCGCCTTGAAGTGGCGATGCAGGGCCGAGGGGCTCATCCGCGCCTCGGCGGCCAGTTCCTCGATGCTGAACGGCTGGTTGAAGTGCTGGGTGATCCAGCCGATGGCCCGCTTGACCTGGCGCATGCGGCCGTCGGCCCGGGCGATCT
The DNA here is from genome assembly GCF_056406675.1 of Caulobacter sp. P1_B12_2. Lineage (NCBI taxonomy): Bacteria > Pseudomonadati > Pseudomonadota > Alphaproteobacteria > Caulobacterales > Caulobacteraceae > Caulobacter > Caulobacter sp. P1_B12_2. The sequence continues at coordinate 1,232 of NZ_JBFTZS010000539.1, forward strand.
GGGCCAGGCGCGGGCCCTGGTCGCCCAGCAGCATGCGGTAGAGGATCTCGCGCTCGATCAGCGGGGCCAGGACGGCGGCGTCGCGCGGCGTGTCGATCAGGCTGACCATCCGCATCACCGCGTCCAACAGGGGCGGATTGACCTGGCTGACCGCCATGGCTCCGATCAGCGGCCCGGCGTCCTGGGCCAGGGCGGCCTCGCCGCCGAGCTGCAGCAGCAGGTCGCCGATGACCGCCGGATCCAGGTGCATCTTGAAACAGAGATAGGGCTGCTCGGGCGAGGCGTCGACGACCTGGCCGATCACCGGCAGGTCGACCGAGGCCACCAGGTAGTTCATGGCGTCGTAGGCCAGCACCGAACCACCGGCGAGCACCTGCTTGCGGCCTTGGGCCACAACGCAGACCGCGGCGCCGAACACGCCATGGGTCGGTTCGCTGGGCTGGCTGACCCGGACCACCGAAGCCTTGTCGCCGCAGATGTCATAAGTTCCGTCTTCAGGCGCGTATCGTTCAATCAGCGCGGCGAGTTCGCCTTGCTCGACCATCGACATTTCCTTTTGTTGATGGAGCTTGTCCTACGCCCGCCGGACCGGTCCGTCACGCCTGCCAGAGGTGATGTGCAGGATCGTGCAATCAAGGGGCAGCATCGGTCTATCGCGAACGGCGCTCCATGAGTCATGTTGGGGACGTCCCGCCAACGCCGCCGTCGCCGCCCCTTCCCTAGCCTTGCCGGCTTTGGACCGAGCGACGCAGCGGCCGTCCGCCCCCGAGGATATCATGACCCGCTATACGCCCCGCCGGCCCAAGGCCGCGCCTCGGTGGTTCGTCGCCGCCTGGCTGACCGCCACCGCCCTGATCACCGCCGCCTCCGCCCTGACGGACGTCCATTGGGGAGCCGTGACTTGATCGGCCGCCGCACGTCCGGGGTCTGGGCCAGCGCCAACGGGGCGGTGAGCCTGGAGCTGCGCCTCGACGGCCGGTTCGAGGAACATCACGACGGCGAGCTGGTGTTCGCCGGTCACTACGAGCTTACGGGCGACGACGTCCGCCTGTTCGAGGACGGCGGCGGACAGCTGACCGGTCGGCTCACCGAGGGCCGCCTGAGCCTGACTCCGCCGCCCCGCGCCCAGCGTCGCGTTCGCCACGGACAACGACAGCCTTCCATCCGCGAGCCCCAGCCCCTATATTGAGTCTGTCCGGGTTCGCCCGGACTATGGGGATAAACGCGCACGTAATAAGCGGACTGGACCCGGGTGCGATTCCCGGCGGCTCCACCAAGACCTCCCGAGTTATCGCGGGAATGCATGGGGCCGATCAGCATCGACAGACGTGTAAAGGTGTTATGCTTTCTCTCGGCGTGGCTCACCGTATCGGGCCGCTAAACTAACTGCGAACGATAACTTCGCTGAAGAGTTCGCTATCGCCGCGTAATGCGGTGCTAGTGTTCTCGCCTCTTAAGTCCTAGGGGTTCAGATCCTTAGGCGGGGCCCGGAGGGAGCCTGCCAACAGAATCCCTCCACTTTCCACGACATCGCCGAGGCTCCCTCCTCTTTCTTGCGAAGGGATGCGGG
>NZ_JBFTZS010000540.1:0-2795 GCF_056406675.1 Caulobacter sp. P1_B12_2
GGTCAGGCCCTGCTTTTCGAGGCGGGCCTCCAGGGCGGCGGTCAGGTTCTGGCGGACGCCGCCCAGGGCGTTGGACCCGATCGCTTCCAGCCGGGCCTGCTCGATGGCCTCGAAGGCCGCCTGGCCGTCGGGCGAGCTGGGCCGGGCCCGGGCGTGGGCGACGTTGTCGTGGTGGGCCAGGCGCAGGGCCATCTGGTCGGCCAGGCCCCGGATGCGGGCGGCCTCCTTGGGGTTCAGGTCGCGCGGCGGATGGGGCAGCACCGCCCGGTTGCCGATCAGGCTGGGACCTTCGCCCGAGAACACCACCTCCAGGTCGGGGGTCTCGGCGAGCGACCGCGCCGCGTGGGCCAGGGCGCGCTTGAACGGTTCGGTCGGGCTTTCGGGCTTGGAGGCCATGTCAGTGGGTTACCGAGCGAACGCGGCGAACACAAGACGGCCAAAGGGAACAGTGCGCGCCAAGGCCGCGTTTGCGTGGTCCGAGCTCGCGACGGGCGGGCCAGTGCTTTGAGGAAACGACCATGTTGAAGTGGGCCATCATCCTGGCGGTCATCGCCCTGATCGCCGGCGCCCTGGGCTTCACCGGCATCGCCGGCGCGGCGGCGGGCATCGCCAAGATCCTGTTCTTCCTGTTCCTGATCGGCTTCATCATCTTCGCCGTCCTGGGCGTGACGGTGTTCAAGAGCGTCACCAGGGACTGAACATGCTGGGGACATGCCCTCGGGCATGTCCCCAATCGTGCGGCGATCACTTGCCCCCTACGGATCGCTTCGCGATCCTCTTCCCCCACAGGGGGAAGAGGACGCTGTGCGTGGCCCTCCTCCGCCCCCTATGGGGGCGGACAGGCGGCGAAGCCGCCAGGTGGGGGCAAGTCCGTGAGCCGCCGACCTATTTCGCGGCCGCCGTATAAGCCTTCGACTGCGCCCCGACCACGCCGACCAGATCCCCGATCGTCAGGTTCACGTCGACCAGGTGCAGGCCCCAGTCCTTAAGGGGCTGGCCCAGCACCAGCAGGTCGCCGGGGATGTTGTCGGCGCGGGGATCGGCCTTGTCGGGGTGCACCGTCACGGCCAAGTAGTCGAAGCCGCCCTGGCTGACGCATTCGGCCGAGACCAGGCCCGGCAGCGCCACATAGGGCGTCGAGACGCTGACGTCCTTGGCCCAGACCGTGGCCGGGCGCATGGCCGTGCCCATGATCGTGCGGTCGCTGAAATAGCTCTTCACCGTCGCCGAACCGCCGCCCAGGGCCGCGGGATTGACGCAGGCGGCCTTCAGGCCCGGCTCGGGCACCTTGCCGAAGAACTTGCTGGTGGCCGGCGGCGGGCTGTCGGCGCGGAACGAGACGTAACTGATCACGCAGCCGGTCTGGCCGGTCTTGCGGCACAGGGGCAGCGAGCCGTAGCTGTCCTTGGCCGGATCGACGGGCGTGTTCATGCCCAGGATCAGGGCCGAGACCACCTGCTTCTGAACCGGCTTGCCGTCGATCTCCTCCTTGATCAGCCGCAGCAGGACGCGCGAGCCCTGCGAGTGGCCGACCAGCACCACGCCGCGGCCGTGGTTGTCGCGGGCCAGGTAGTCCTTCCAGGCGGCCAGAACGTCGGCATAGGCCAGCTCGCCGTCGCCGGTCGAGGCCTGGCCCATCATCACCTTGCGCAGGGCCGCGATGGTCACCTGGCGGTAGCTGGGGGCGTACAGCTTGCAGACCGAGCCGAAACGGGCGAACTGCTGGTCGGCCACGGCCTTTTCCGGCAGGTCCGGCGTCATGTCGCTGTTGCCGCCCGGGTCGGACGACACCGTCGGGTAGACGTAGAAGCAGTCGATCGGCGCGTTGGGGTCGGCCTTGAAGGTCTCGACGCTGGTCGAACCGTTCGCCTGGATCACCGTGGCGGTCTGGTCGGCGGCGCAGGCGTCCGCCCGGCCGGGACGGCACAGCCAGTTCTCGTCCTTGGCGTAGTCGTTCGGTATGGGCGGCGGGGTGGACGAGTTGCGGGCGCAGGCTGTCGTGCTCAAGCCCAGCGTCGTGATCAGGCCCAGCGCGGCCCACAGCTTCCGTGACATCGACATCCCCTCCAACGCTTGTTTGGAGCGGAGGATGGCTTGGGATGAGGAGGAAGGGAAGACACCTCATTTAGCACCCCAAGAACTGTCATCCCGGACGAGCGCGCAGCGCGAAGATCCGGGACCGACGCGTGAACTCAGAGCTTCCGGCGGTCCCGGATCTGCGGCCCTTCGGGCTTTGTCCGGGATGACAACCGTTGGGTGGCGGCGAAAGCCCCTACGCCGGCAGCCAGCGCCTCGGAAACTTGTCGCCCAGGGCCCGCGCCTCGCCCGGCTTCAGGCCCAGTTCGCGCATCTTGAAGGCCACCACCTCGCGCAGGGCCTCGACCGGCTCGCGGCCGCCGGACGGGCTGGAGGCGACTGGGCCAGCCTGCATGGCCAGGTCGACGGCCGTCCACTCGGCCTGGGCGCGGTCGGCCTTGCCGACGGCGAAGTAGTGGCGGACCGGCAGGCGTTCGCCGACGATCTCGACCATCACGCCGACGACCCAGCCTTGAACGATCAGATCGGCGTCGGGGCGCTGGCGGAACATCCAGCCGGTGTAGCGATTTGTGGGCGCGGCTCAAGCGTCGCCGCAATTGGCCCTGGCGGCGCCGTAAATCGGCCGGGCGAGCCGTCGCAACCTGCGGACGAGAAGCGGGCGGAGCGGTCGATGGTCGCGCGAGGGCGGTGGCGAGGGCGGCTGGCGGCGGGCGGCGCGGGCCTGGCGATCAATGTCGGCCTGCTGGCCCTGCTGACCC
>NZ_JBFTZS010000541.1:0-2793 GCF_056406675.1 Caulobacter sp. P1_B12_2
GGGCGACGCCGACGTCGGGGCCACGATGCGCGTGGTGGTCAGCTACACCGACGGCCAGGGCTTCGCCAACAGCGTCACCAGCGCCCCGACCTCCACCATCTTCAACGTCAACGATCTGCCGACCGGCGGCGCCAGCATCACCGGCACGGCCACCGAGGACCAGGTCCTGACCGCCGTCTCGACCCTGGCCGACGTCGACGGCCTGGGTACGCTGCACTACCAGTGGCAGCACGACGTCGGCGGCGGTTACGTCGATGTCGGCGCTGACCAGGCGACCTACACCCTGGGCGACGGCGACGTCGGCGGGACTGTCCGCGTGGCGATCTACTATACCGACGACGGCGGCACGCTGGAGTTAGCGGTCAGCGCCTCCACCGCCGCCATCGCCAACGTCAACGACACCCCCACCGGCGCGGTGACGATCACCGGCACGAAGACCGAAAACCAGGTCCTGACGGCCAGCACCGCCGCCGTGGCCGACGCCGACGGCCTGGGCACGCTGCACTACCAGTGGCAGCGCAACACCGGCAGCGGCTTCGTCAAYGTCGGGGCCGACCAGGCGACCTACACCCTGGGCGACGCCGATGTCGGCGGCACGATCCGGGTGGTCACCAGCTACACCGACGGTCATGGCACGGCCGAAGCCGTGACCAGCGCGGCCACGGCGGCCATCACCGCCGTCAACGACCCGCACACCGGCGGCGCCGGCATCACCGGCACGGCGACCGAGAACCAGGTCCTGACAGCGACCTCGACCCTGGCCGACGTCGATGGCCTGGGCACGCTGCACTACCAGTGGCAGCACGACGTCGGCKSMGGCTWCGTCAATGTCGGAACCGACCAGGCGACCTACACCCTGGGCGACGGCGACGTCGGCGGCCTGGTCCGGGTGGTGATCAGCTATACCGACAACCAGGGCTTCGCCGAGACGGCGACCAGCGCCTCGACGGCGGCCATCGCGGCGGTCAACGACCCGCACACCGGCGGCGCCGGCATCACCGGCACGGCGGCCGAAGATCAGGTCCTGACGGCCGTCTCGACCCTGGCGGACGTCGATGGCCTGGGCACGCTGCACTACCAGTGGCAGCACGACGTCGGCGGCGGCTACGTCAATGTCGGCGCGGACCAGGCGACCTACACCCTGGGCGACGGCGACATCGCCGGCACGGTCCGGGTGATGATCAGCTACACCGACGGCCAGGGCTTCGCCGAGACGGCGACCAGCGCCTCGACGGCGGCCATCGCCGCCTCCAACGACGCTCCGACCGGCGGTGCGTCGATCACCGGCACGCCGACCGAGAACCAGATCCTCACCGCCAACACCGCCACCCTKGCCGAYTCCGACGGCCTGGGCACGCTGCACTACCAGTGGCAGCACAACGTCGGCAGCGGCTTCGTCAATGTGGGGACCGACCAGGCGACCTACACCCTTGGCGACGCCGATGTCGGCGGCCTGGTCCGCGTGGTGGTCAGCTACACCGACGGCCAGGGCTTCGCCAACAGCGTCACCAGCGCGGCCAGCGCCGCGATCGCCGGAGTGAACGACCCGCACACCGGCGGCGCGTCGATCACCGGCACGGCGACCGAGGACCAGGTCCTGACCGCCGTCTCGACCCTGGCCGACATCGACGGCCTGGGCACGCTCCACTACCAGTGGCAGCACGATGTCGGCGGCGGCTTCGTCAATGTCGGAACCGACCAGGCGACCTACACCCTGGGCGACGGCGACGTCGGCGGCCTGGTTCGGGTGGTGATCAGCTACACCGACAACCAGGGCTTCGCCGAGACGGCGACCAGCGCCTCGACGGCGGCCATCACCAACGTCAACGACGCCCCGACCGGCGGCGTGACGATCACCGGCACCAAGACCGAGAACCAGGTCCTCACCGCCAGCACCGCCGCCTTGGTCGACATCGACGGCCTGGGCACGTTCCACTACCAGTGGCAGCGCAACACCGGCTCGGGCTTCGTCAATGTCGGGACCGACCAGGCGACCTACACCCTGGGCGACGCCGATGTCGGCGGCACGATCCGGGTGGTCACCAGCTATGTCGACCAGCAGGGTACGGCCGAGGCGGTGACCTCGGCGGCCACGGCGGCCATCGCCGGGGTCAACGACCCGCACACCGGCGGCGCGTCGATCACCGGCACGGCGACCGAAGACCAGATCCTGACCGCCGTCTCGACTCTGGCGGACATCGACGGCCTGGGCACGCTGAACTACCAGTGGCAGCATGACGTCGGCGCCGGCTTCGTCAATGTCGTCGGCAACCAGTCGACCTACATGCTGAGCGACTCCGATGTCGGCGGCGTGGTCCGGGTGGTGATCAGCTACACCGACAACCAGGGCTTCGCGGAGTCGGCGACCAGCGCCTCGACGCCAGCCATCGCCAACGTCAACGACGTCCCGACCGGCGGCGTGACGATCACCGGCACGAAGACCGAGAACCAGGTCCTCACCGCCAACACGGCCGCCCTGGTCGATCCTGACGGCCTGGGCACGTTCCACTACCAGTGGCAGCGCAACACCGGCGCCGGCTTCGTCAATGTCGGGGCCGATCAGGCGACCTACACCCTGGGCGACGCCGATGTCGGCGGCACGATCCGGGTGGTCACCAGCTATGTCGACCAGCAGGGCACGGCCGAGGCGGTGACCTCGGCGGTCACGGCGGCCATCGCCGGGGTCAACGATCCGCACACCGGCGGCGCCGGCATCACCAGGATCAGGGCGTTGGCGCTGATGGGCGCGGGCTTGGCGGGACGGACGTCGGTAAGGGTCATACGAGCTTGTAC